>NZ_JBHUQX010000600.1:0-4226 GCF_042674225.1 Streptomyces sp. NPDC056948 | reverse complement strand
CGCCGGCGCCGTCTTCATGCGCCCTCAACTGGGGCTGGTTTCCGTGGCAGGGTGGAGCGGGCAAGCCTCAGGGGGCCAACAGAAGAGGGGGACCTGTGACCGTCGTCTGGATCAACGGCGCGTTCGGTGCGGGGAAGACCACCACCGCACAGGAACTGATCGAACTGATCCCGAACAGCACGCTCTTCGACCCCGAGGTCATCGGCGGAGCGCTCCGGTATCTGCTGCCGCCCAAGCGCCTCGCCGAGGTCGGCGACTTCCAGGACCTGCCGATCTGGCGGCGGCTCGTGATCGACACGGCGGCCGCGATGCTCGCCGAGCTCGGCGGAACTCTGGTCGTCCCGATGACACTGCTGCGTCAGGAGTACCGCGACGAGATCTTCGGCGGCCTGGCCGCGCGCAGGATTCCGGTCAGCCACATCCTGCTCGCTCCGGCCGAAACGATACTGCGGGAGCGCACAGCGGGCCGCGAGGTTCCGCGGGACCTCCCCGACGGCGAGATACGAATACGCCAGTGGTCCGCCGACCACATCCAGCCGTACCGGGCCGCGCTCGCCTCCTGGCTCACCGCGGACGCGCACCCGGTCGACACCAGCGACCTCACGCCGTACGAGACCGCCGCCCGCATCGCCGAGGCCGTGCACAACGGCTCCGTGCCCGTCTGCGACATCGTCCAGACGCCCGAGCCCACCGCCGAGACGCTCGCCGCCGGTGTGCTCCTCTTCGACGAACAGGATCGCGTGCTGCTCGTCGACCCCACCTACAAGGCCGGCTGGGAGTTCCCCGGCGGAGTCGTCGAGCCCGGTGAGGCGCCCGCGCGGGCCGGTGTGCGGGAGGTCGCCGAGGAGACCGGCATCCACCTCGACGAGGTGCCGAGCCTGCTCGTCGTCGACTGGGAGCGCCCCGCGCCCCCCGGGTTCGGCGGCCTGCGGCTCCTCTTCGACGGCGGTCTCCTCGACTCCGCGGAGGCCGGCCGGCTGGTGCTGCCCGGGCCGGAGCTGCGCGACTGGCGGTTCGTCACCGAGGAGGAGGCCGCCGACCTGCTGCCACCGGTGCGCTACGAGCGGCTGCGCTGGGCCCTGAGGGCCCGCGAACGCGGAGCGGCGTACTACCTGGAAGCCGGGGTACCGGTCGGCTGAACCGGGCTCCGTGTTCGTGCCTTTACCCGACGCGGGGGATTCCGAGGGAAAAGCGAGAGGAAACGCACCCGGAGGCAATGCCAATCACTGCCCAAGGAATCTCCCGCATTCCCTCACGCGACGGGTAATCACATTCCCCGCTCTCGTCAACACTTTTCCATGACCGCAAACAATCCCTTTTCTGGCCCCTGCTCGGCTTGACCGGCCTCGCACGGCATTGCGAAAGTCCGCAATGTCTCACGGCGGCGCTCACGACCGCCACTCAATTTCCTTGCCTCAGGGGCAGATCCGGGATGTCCGTACGATGACCACGCAACATCAGCCGATCGACACCGGCGGCGGCACCGCGCTGCTGGCCGAGCCGTCGACGCAGGACAGCAGACCCGGCGGCCCGGTCGTCGCCGGCCGCTCACCGGCCCGGATGGCCTGGCGGCGGATCAGGCGGGACAAGGTCACCACGGCCGCCCTGGCGGCCACCGTCCTGTTCATCCTGATCGCCCTGCTCGCGCCGGTCCTCACCGCGCTGACCGGCTGGGGACCGATCACCCCCGACAACAAGGCGATCAACCCGGACACGGGCAACTTCCCCTACGGGTCGCTGGGCGGCATCAGCGTCCAGCACCTGCTCGGCGTCGAACCGGGCACCGGCTACGACCTGTTCGCCCGCATCGTCTACGGCCTGCGCACCTCCCTGTACGTGGGCTTCGCCTCGGCCGTGCTGTCCACCGTGGTCGGCGTCGTCGCGGGGCTCGCCGCCGGCTACTTCGGCGGCTGGGTCGACTCCCTGCTGTCCCGGATCATGGACGTGATGCTGGCGTTCCCGCAGCTGCTGTTCATCATCGCGCTCACCCCGGTGATCCAGAACGCGCTGCAGACCAACACCCACGGCGGCACCGACGAGAACCTCCGCCTCCTCGTCCTGGTCCTCAACATCGCCGTCTTCGCCTGGGCGTACACCGCCCGCCTGGTGCGCGGACAGGTACTGTCCCTGCGCGAGCGGGAGTTCGTCGACGCCGCGCGGCTGATGAGCGCCGGCCGACGGCACATCCTCTTCCGGCAGCTCCTGCCCAACCTGTGGGCGCCGATCCTGATCTCCTTCGCGCTGGCCGTCCCGCAGAACATCACCACCGAGGCGGCCCTGTCGTACCTGGGCGTCGGCGTCATCCCGCCCAACCCCGACTGGGGAGCCCTGCTCTCGGACGCCTCCCAGTTCTTCCTCCAGGACCCGATGTACCTCTTCGTGCCCGGCGTCCTGCTCTTCCTCCTGGTCCTGGCGCTCAACCTCCTCGGGGACGGCGTCCGGGACGCCCTGGATCCCCGCGCCCGGCGCGGCTGACAAAGCCACCCCCCGAGTTTCGGCCCGGCGGTCCCACGAACGGCCGCCGCGCCCGTAGCAAGAACGGAGTTTCCTCAATGACGCGCAGCACGCGCAGATCGCGCACGGTCGCTCTCACGGCCTCCGCCGTGGTGATCGCCCTGGGGGCCACCGCATGCGGAGGTTCCTCCAGCACCACGGGAAGCGGGTCCCCCGGAAAGGGCGGCACCCTGACCGTCCTGAACAAGGCGGACTTCGACCACCTCGACCCTCAGCGTGTCTACACGACCGAGGGCCAGAGCATGGACCAGGAGATCGTCCGAACCCTCACGGGCTGGGACGAGACGGGCCCGAAGCCCAAGCTGGTCGGCGATCTGGCCACCGACACCGGAACGCCGAGCAAGGGTGCCACGGTGTGGACCTTCCATCTTCGGCACGGCGTCAAGTACCAGGACGGCACCGAGGTCACCGCACAGGACGTCAAGTACGGCGTCGAGCGGTTCTTCTCCTCCGACATCAACGGCGGCCCGCCCTACGCCTCCCAGTGGCTCGTCGGCGGGTCCGACTACAAGGGTCCCTACCAGGGCAAGCAGCTCGGCTCCATCCAGACGCCGGACAAGTACACCATCGTCTTCCACCTCGACCAGCCGGTGGCCGACTTCAACGAGACCACCACCATGACCGGCTGGTCCGCCGTGCCCAAGGCCCACGACACCGGCTCGACCTACGACACCAAGGTCTGGTCGGACGGCCCGTACATGATCAAGTCGTACACCAAGAACAAGGAACTCGTCCTCACGCGGAACACGCGCTGGTCGCAGTCGACCGACCCGATCCGGCAGCAGAACGTCGACGGGATGGACGTCAAGTTCGGCCAGGACGAGTCGGCCATCGACCAGCAGCTCAAGGCCGACGCCGGCGCCGCCCAGACCTCGATCCAGCAGTGGCCGATCGCCGGATCCGACCTGGCCCAGATGGCCAATGACCCCTCTCTGAAGGGCCGTTACTACAAGATCCCCGCGCCCGGCATCAACTACCTGGCAATCAACACCACCCGCGTCAAGGATCTCCGGGTCCGCCAGGCCATCGAGTACGCCATCGACAAGACCACGGTCCGCGGCGCCTTCGGCGGCTCGGCGTACGGCGACTACGCCACCACCATGCTGAGCCCCGGCATCGGCGGCTACCAGAAGTTCAACCAGTACAGCGCCAACCCGGCCGGCAACCTCGCCAAGGCCAAGGCCCTGATGAAGCAGGCGGGCAACCCGAAGCCGGCCATGTCCATCGCGGTGGAGAACACCCCCACCCAGGAGCACTTCGCCGACGCGGTGAAGACCGCGCTGGGGCGCATCGGCATCCACGTCAACATCTCCCCGATCGACGCGTCGAACTACTTCAGCACCATCAACAACACGAAGAACCAGTACGACCTGACCTGGGGCGACTGGATCGCCGACTGGCCGAACGCCTCCACGGTGCTGCCGACCCTCTTCGACGGCCGGCTGATCAAGAAGAACCCACAGGCCAACCAGGACCTGTCGTATCTGAACGACCCGAAGGTCAACGCGCTGATCGACAAGGCCGCCAAGCTGTCGGACGTCAAGCAGCGCAACGCCGCCTACGGGCAGATCGACCAGCAGGTCCTGAAGGACGCCGCCGTGGTCCCGCTGATGTACATGAACTTCACCGAGATGTCCGGCTCCAAGGTCGGCGGTGTCATCCCCGACACGATCGTGGCCGAGCCGAGCCTGGTCCACGTCTACGTCAAGCAC
>NZ_JBHUQX010000599.1:0-4227 GCF_042674225.1 Streptomyces sp. NPDC056948 | reverse complement strand
GGACGCGCTCCCGGCGCTCAAGCGCAGGCCGTCGGAGCGTGACCCTGGCACTCAGGCGCACGCCCGCGGGACGTGACCCCGGCGCTCAGGCCCGGTCCCGCCCCGGGCCGCGTCACGTCTCCCACCGGAAGTCCCGCAACGCCCTCAGGTTCCGCGACGCGAGTTCCGCCGGGCCTCCCGGGCCGTCCACCGGGCCGTCCCCTTCCGCCCAGGTCTCCAGGGCGGCGCGTACGGCGGCACTGGCGACGGCGGCGGCGAAGCGCAGGCCAGGTGCGGCGGCAACGTTGTCGTCGCCCTTCTCGGCTCCGGTCACCCGTTCCGCCAGCACCTCCCCCAGCATCCGTTCCGATGTCTGGCAGACCTCCGCCCACACCCGGCGCAGGGACGGGTTCGCCTCGGCGAGGCGCAGGAGTGTGCGGACCCACTCCCAGGAGGACGCCGAGACGCCGACGCCCGGGGTGAGGGTGTGGCGGACGCCCTGTTCCAGGGCCTCGAGCACGCTCGCGTCGGCCGGAGCCGCGCGTACCGCCGCCACCCAGCGCTGGGCGCCGGTCGCGTAGAGCGGGGCGACGGCCTCCTCCTTGGTGGCGAAGTACCGGTAGAAGGTGCGCGGGGCGATACCGGCGGCCTGGGCGATGTCCTCCGCGCGGGTGGCACGCAGGCCGTGCCGGACGAAGAGGCCGGCCGCCGCCCGGGCGATCTCCATCCGCGTCTCGGCCTTCCGCCGCTCGGTCAGCGAGGCCTGAGGCGGGGTCGGGGTGGTGCTGCTCACGCCCGGCAGGCTATGCCCATGTGACACAATCTGCCATCTGGCGGGCCACCCCGTGGTTCAGGTACGGGGTGCCCCGCCCTCCAAGCACCCCGCGGTGCGCGAGGCACCGGCAGAAAAAGAGCCGGACCCCGGCGCCCGGGGGGAGGGGCGCCGAAGCCCGGCCTTGGGAGAGTCCCGGCGCCGGGGGGAGTGCGACGGGACTTGGTTCTTGGGGCCGAGGGGGTGTGGCCCCGGGCCCGAACTGGTGGACCCGAAATTCTTGTTCCCCGAGCCTCGCGGGTTAAGCGGCGATACAACGCCATGTTTGCGCGGTCTTTCGCCACCCGGCGTACGCGGTGTTACGCCGCCGGGTGCGAACCCGTCGTCACGCCGCCGCGTCGAAACCGGTGCTGCGCGCCAGCTTCTTCAGCTCCAGCAGCGCGTGCTTCTCGATCTGCCGGATGCGCTCGCGGGTCAGGCCGTGCTCCTTGCCGACCTCGGTCAGGGTGCGCTCCCGGCCGTCCTCGATGCCGTAGCGCATCTTGATGATGGAGGCCGTGCGCTGGTCGAGGCGGCCGATGAGGTCGTCGAGCTCCTCGCTGCGCAGCAGCGTGAGCACCGACTGCTCGGGCGACACCGCGGAGGTGTCCTCCAGGAGGTCGCCGAACTGGGTCTCGCCCTCGTCGTCCACCGACATGTTCAGCGAGACCGGGTCGCGGGCCCAGTCGAGCACGTCGGTGACGCGCTCCGGCGTCGAGGCGAGCTCGGCGGCGATCTCCGCGGGCTCCGGGTCCCTGCCGTGCTCGCGGTTGAACTCGCGCTGCACACGGCGGATCCGGCCGAGCTCCTCCACGAGGTGGACGGGCAGGCGGATCGTACGGGACTGGTCGGCTATCGAGCGGGTGATGGCCTGGCGGATCCACCACGTCGCGTACGTGGAGAACTTGAAGCCCTTGCGGTAGTCGAACTTCTCGACCGCGCGCACCAGGCCGGCGTTGCCCTCCTGGATCAGGTCCAGCAGCGGCAGACCGCTGCGGGGGTAGCGGCGGGCGACGGCGACGACCAGGCGGAGGTTGGAGCGGATGAAGATGTCCTTGGCCCGCTCCGCGTCGGCCATCAGGGCCTCGAGTTCGTCACGGGTGGCGTCGGCCTTGGTGTCCTCGAACCCGTCGAGGACCTGCCGCGCGAACACACCCGCCTCGATGACCTGTGACAGCTCGACCTCCTTGGCGGCGTCGAGCAGTGGTGTGCGCGCTATTTCGTCGAGATACATGCCGACCAGGTCGCGGTCGGCGATCTCGCCGCCATGGGCGCGAACACTGCTTGCCGCGTCGGCCGTCTCGCCGGTGGCGGACTTACGACGGGCGACGGCACGGGTTGCCATGCGTGCTCCCT
This sequence comes from Streptomyces sp. NPDC056948, assembly GCF_042674225.1. Classification (NCBI taxonomy): domain Bacteria; kingdom Bacillati; phylum Actinomycetota; class Actinomycetes; order Kitasatosporales; family Streptomycetaceae; genus Streptomyces; species Streptomyces sp. NPDC056948. Next base: position 2,081 of record NZ_JBHUQX010000599.1, on the reverse strand, counting down.
TGCGATGGTGAGGTCAGCGGGCGGTCCTTCGGACGCTGGACTCCGTCTCCGGGACTCTCCGGACTCTCCTCGGGTGCCCTGCATCCGATGGAAACAACGACTGGAATCAGGACAGAATTCCCAACCCGCCCCACGATTTTCCTGATCATGCAGTACCCTGTCCGGCCACCTGGGGAGGCACGATGCCGTCAGAACATACAGAGGTGCAGGTCAGGCCGGGAGTCGAGGCCGACCTCGAAGCTCTCACAGCCCTCTACAACCACTATGTACGTGAGACGGCGATCACATTCGATACCGCGATCTTCACTCCGGAAGAGCGCCGCCCTTGGCTGCTCTCCCATCCAGTAGACGGCCCGCACCGCCTGATGGTTGCCACGGGCACCAACTCACAGGAAATTCTGGGCTACGCCACATCAAGCCCTTTCCGGCAGAAGCCCGCTTATGCCACCTCGGTGGAGACGACCGTGTACGTCGCCCCGCACGCCGGCCGCCGCGGCATCGGCACCCTCCTGTACCAGGCCCTCTTCGAGGCCCTGTCCGGCGAGGACCTGCACCGCGCCTACGCCGGCATCAGCCAGCCCAACGAGGCGTCCGGCCGGCTGCACGAGCGCTGCGGATTCCAGTACGTCGGCACGTACCGGGAGGTCGGCCGCAAGTTCGACCGCTACTGGGACGTGGCCTGGTACGAGAAGCCGCTCTGACACCCGGGGAGCGGACCACCTAACACCCAGGGAGCGGACCCCGGGCTCCTTGAGACCGGTTTCAGCCGAACTGCACCGACCGCTTGGCCAGCCCCATCCAGAACCCGTCGATCACCGACTTCTGCACGTCCAGCTCACCGGCCGCGTCGGCGGCGCCCATGGTCACGAACAACGGGGCGAAGTGCTCGGTGCGCGGGTGGGCGAGCTGCCCCGCGGGCGACGTGCGGGTGAAGTCCAGCAGGGCGTCCACGTCCCGCGCCTCCAGCGCCCGCCGGCCCCAGTCGTCGAACTCCGCCGACCAGCCGGGGATGCCGCCCTGCCGGAGCGCGGCCAGGTTGTGGGTGAAGAAGCCGGAGCCGACGATCAGCACGCCCTCGTCCCGCAGCGGGGCGAGCTTGCGGCCGATCTCCATGAGCCGGACCGGGTCGAGCGTCGGCATGGAGACCTGGAGGACCGGGATGTCGGCCTCCGGGTACATCTCGACCAGCGGGACGTACGCGCCGTGGTCGAGGCCGCGGTCGGGGACGTCCTGGACGGGCGTGCCGGGGGCGCGCAGCAGCTTCCGTACCGACTCGGCGAGCTCCGGTGCGCCGGGAGCCTCGTACCTCACCCGGTAGTAGTGCTCGGGGAAGCCCCAGAAGTCGTAGACGAGGGGCACGGTCTCGGTGGCGCCGACGGCGAGCGGGGCCTCTTCCCAGTGGGCGGAGACCATCAGGATCGCCTTGGGGCGCGGCAGTCCGGCGGACCAGGCGGCCAGTTCACCGGGCCAGACCGGGTCGTCGGCCAGCGGCGGGGCGCCGTGGCTGAGGTACAGAGCGGGCATGCGCTCCTGGGTGGCGGCGGACATGCTGCGACTCCCTCCAGAATGGTTCCCTGACAAAACTGTACGGGCCATTTGTTTAATCTTCAAGGAGGGGCCACGTAGAGTGGAACACATGAAGGCACCCGCATCCGCACCGACACCGGCCTCCGGCCAGGAACCCCACGAACCGCGCTGGCTCACCGACGAGGAGCAGCGCGTCTGGCGCTCGTTCATGGAGGGCGTCACCCTCCTCGACGACCATCTCGACCGTCAGCTCCAGCGCGACGCGGGCATGCCGCACGTCTACTACGGCCTTCTGGTCAAGCTCGCCGACGCGCCCCGGCGGCAACTGCGGATGACCGAGCTCGCCATGCTGGCGAAGATCACCCGCTCCCGCCTCTCGCACGCCATCGCGCGTCTGGAGAAGAACGGCTGGGTGCGCCGCGAGGACTGCCCCGACGACAAGCGGGGCCAGTTCGCCGTGCTCACGGAGGAGGGCTTCGCGGTGCTGCGGCAGACCGCCCCGGGCCATGTGGAGGCCGTACGGCAGGCGGTCTTCGACCGGCTCTCCCCGGAAC
>NZ_JBHUQX010000598.1:0-4279 GCF_042674225.1 Streptomyces sp. NPDC056948 | reverse complement strand
CCCGGTGGGTGGTCACCCCCTGATTCACGTCTTCACGTAGTCCCGGGGAGCTGCGCTCCGGGCTAGTGGCCGCCCTGTTCGTCGCGGCGCTTCTGCCAGCGCTGCTCGATGCGGTCCATCATGGAGCGCCGCTGCCGGCCGCCCTGACGGCGGGCTTGCGGTCCGGCGGCGCCTGCCGCCTGTTCGCCCGGCTTGGGGGCCTTGCGCCAGCCGGTCACGGCGAGCACCGCACAGCCCAGCATGACGAGGAATCCCACGACGCTGAGCCAGACCTGCTTGGCGACCATACCGGCCATGAGGAGCGCAATACCTACGAGGAAGCCCGCGACCGCCTGGTAGACCCGTCGCCGGGTGTACGTACGCAGTCCGCTTCCCTCGAGCGCCGTCGCGAACTTGGGATCTTCGGCGTACAGCGCTCGCTCCATCTGCTCGAGCATGCGCTGCTCGTGCTCCGAGAGCGGCACGGAGTCCTCCTCATCGTGCAGTCGCCGGGGGGCGACCCGGGGGGTCTCTTCAGGATAGGCAGGGAATCGCCCCCGTGAAACCCGCCCCTCTGCGCCAACTGACCAACCGGAACCCGCCATGGACGTCCCGGCTCGCTGAGGCTTCCATTCCCCTGCGGCCGACCCGTCATGCCGGAACGGTCTCCCTCGATCATACGGCGCCAAGCCCCCATTCGGGGGGCCTGTGGCGTACTCCATGCACAGTCAAGGCGCTGATCAGGGGTGGTACCTCACGAAGCGGCTCAGGCCTCGACTGCCCCACCGGTCTCGACTGCCCCACCGGCCTCAGCGGCCGCACCGGTCTCGCCCAGCACATGCAGCTGCGTCGCCACCGAGTGGAAGGCCGACAGCTCGGCCGCGGCCTCCTCCAGCTTCAGCAGCGCTTCCAGGGCTCCGGGCTCGGTGTCCACGAGGACGCCGGGTACGAGGTCGGCGAAGACCCGCACGCCGTGCACGGCGCCGACCCGCAGGCCCGCGCCCTCGACGAGTCCCGTGAGCTGCTCGGCGGTGAAGCGGCGCGGCACGGGGTCACCCGTGCCCCATCGGCCGTTCGGGTCGTCGAGCGCCTGCTTGGCCTCCTTGAAGTGACCGGCGAGGGCGCGGGCGAGCACGGCACCCCCGAGACCGGCGGCGAGCAGGCTCAGGACGCCTTCCGGGCGCAGGGCCGCCACCGCGTTGCGGACGCCCTCGGCCGGGTCGTCGACGTACTCCAGGACGCCGTGGCACAGCACCACGTCGTAGCCGCCGCGCTCGGCCACGTCGAAGAGGCCGTGGGCGTCGCCCTGCACGCCCTTCACCCGGTCGGCGACGCCGGCCTCGGCGGCGCGGCGCTCCAGGGCGAACAGCGCGTTGGGGCTGGGGTCGACGACGGTGACCCGGTGGCCGAGGCGGGCGGCGGGCACCGCGAAGTTGCCGCTGCCGCCTCCGGTGTCGAGGACGTCCAGCGCCTCCCGGCCCGTGGCCTTGACCAGGCGATCCAGGGCGTCCTGGAGGACCTCCCAGACCACTGCGGTACGGAGTGAGGCGCGAGATCGAGAAGGGCCGGAGCGCAGCGACGCCGGTTGGGCATGGTGGGGGGAGACGGGTGGGCGCATCGGGTCCGACACGGCAGTTGACTCCTCGGCGCGGCACCGCCTCTTGCGCGGCGGAGCGAACGGGGTGCCTCCCCCGGCCCCGGCTGCGGGAAGGGAAGACTTCAGGCGTCTCCCACCCTATTGCCTCGGACACGGCGGCCCGCATGAGCGGTCCCGGCAGGGACTCCGGCCGGTGCCGGCCGGGCGGACCCGGAGCGCCGGTACCCCGTCAGCCCGCGTCCGGCATGCCCCTCCCCGCGCCGGGATCCTCGGGCCGGTCCTGGTCCGGGCGCGGCTGCGGGAGGACCGGCTGGAGGACGAGCATGCGCTCGACGAGGCGGAGGAACATCGCCACGTCGCGTATCAGGTCGTCGGCGTCCCGGACGCTCGCCGCGCCCTGGATGCCCGCCTCGGCGCGGGCCCGGCGCCGGGCGCCGGCGGCGAACAGCGCGCTCCACTCGGTCAGTTCGGGCGCGATCTCGGGGAGCACTTCCCAGGCGCTCCGGATCTTGGTCCGGGCCCGGGTCGAGGTCTCGGGCCTCCCCCGGGCGGCGAGGACGGCGGCGGCGGTGCGGAGGGCGGCGAGATGAGCCGTCGCGTAGCGCTCGTTCGGTGTGTCCAGGGCGGTGGCCTCGTCGAGACCGGAGCGGGCCTGGGCGAGCAGGTCGAGGGCGGCGGGCGGGGCCGTGGCCCGGCGCAGCACGGGGTGTACGTCGCTCGCCGGGCCGGTCAGTGAGGGTGCAGGGCCGGTGGCGCGGCGCCGGCGGGCGGCTGCTGCGTGATAGCTGGCCATGACGAACCTCCTGTCGTCGTGTGACGGCGGCTCCTCCCAGGGAGTGCCGTATGTGACCCATCGTGAGGTATGGCACTGACAATCCGTTCTGACCTGCGGTTTTGCTTCGATCGTAGGTTCGGAGTAGTTTTTGCACTGACCAGTCAGTTCAAATTCATGCGCACCATCACTGCGCACAATCAGGGGAGCCCCGTGGGGGAACAAGCGGGAGGGGCGCGGGTCGCCGCCGAGGGCCTTGGGATCAAGGGGCCGCGCGGGTGGGCGTTCCGCGGGATGTCCGTCGACGCAGAGCCGGGATCACTCATCGCGGTCGAGGGCCCGTCCGGGTCCGGCCGTACGAGCCTGCTGCTCGCGCTGACGGGACGGATGAAGATCACGGAGGGCACCGCGGCCATCGGCGACGCAGGCCTTCCCAAGCAGGTGTCGGCGGTGCGCCGCGTCAGCGCCCTGGCCCATGTGCCCGGGGTCACCGACCTCGAACCGGCCCTCACCGTCGGCGAGCACCTGCGCGAACGGGCCCTGCTCCAGAGGCGGTTCGGCGACTCCCTGCGCGGACTGCTGCGGCCCCGCGGCGAGCGGGCGGCCGAGGCCGGGCTGCGTGTCGACGCCGCCCTGGCCGCGGCCGGACTCGACCTGGAGACGCTGCCCAAGGGTCCCCGTACCGCCGTACGCGATCTGGAGCGTCTGGAGGCGCTGCGGCTGTCGGTCGCCCTCGCCCTCGTCGCCCGACCGCGGCTGCTCGGGGTCGACGACACCGACCTCAAGCTCTCGGACGACGAGCGGGACGAGGTCTGGGCCCTGCTCAGGTCCGTCGCCGACGCCGGGACGACGGTCGTGGCGGTGTGCAGCGAGGCCCCCGAGGGCGCCGTCAAGGTGTCCACCCGGCAGAGCACCCATCAGAGCGAGGACAAGGAGAAGGCCGATGCGTTCGCCGAGACTGGCCGCGCTTGAGCTCCGCCGCTTCGGCCGGGGGAAGCTGCCGCGCGCCGCACTGGTCGCGCTGCTGGTGCTGCCGTTGCTGTACGGGGCGCTGTACCTGTGGTCGTTCTGGGACCCGTACGGCCGGCTGGACCGTATCCCCGTGGCGCTCGTGAACGACGACAAGGGGGCGACCGCCGACGGGAAGAAGGTGACGGCGGGCGACGACATCACGGAGAAGCTGCGCGACAGCAAGACCTTCGACTGGCGCGAGGTGAGCGCCGACGAGGCCCGCAGGGGCGTCGAGGACGGCACCTACTACCTGTCGCTCACCATGCCCGGCGACTTCAGCGAGCGGATCGCCTCCAGCTCCGGTAAGTCCCCGGAGACCGGCGCCCTCCAGGTGCGCACCAACGACGCGAACAACTACATCGTCGGGCAGATCTCCCGGACGGTGTTCAGCGAGGTGCGCCAGGCCGCGTCCACGAAGACGTCGCGGTCCTTCCTGGACAAGATCTTCGTGTCGTTCTCCGACATCCACGGCGAGACCGTGAAGGCCGCGAAGGGCGCCGACAAGCTCAAGGGCGGCATCGGGAAGGCCGAGAAGGGCTCCAAGGACCTCGCCGACGGCCTCAAGGACGCCAAGGACGGCAGCGGGAAGCTGTCCACGGGTCTGAAGAAGCTCAACACGGGCGCCGGCGACCTGGCGGACGGCTCGAAGCGGGTCGCGGACGGCACGCAGAAGCTCGCCGACAGGGTCAACACGACCGCCGGCAAGGTGGGCCCCTTCCTGAAGGGCAACGAGAAGACCATCGAGGACACGGCCCGGCTCGTCGCCGACTCCTCCGGCGCGATCCGCAAGCACCTGGACACCCTGGCGGAGCGGGCCCCGGCCGCCGCCAAGGGCGCCCGTACGGCGTCGGACACGCTGAACGGCGTCTACGCCAGGCGCTGCGACGACCCCGTGCTGCCCGACGCCGCCTGCACCGACC
>NZ_JBHUQX010000597.1:0-4286 GCF_042674225.1 Streptomyces sp. NPDC056948 | reverse complement strand
GCGCCACCCCCGTGCGCGCCGTGACCGCGCGCCCCGCGGTCTTCTTTGTCGTGCTCACGCAGGCATCGTGGGTGATGCCGGACCCGCGGCGCAACGGAGTTTCCGCCGTCGGAGAACACCAGGGAAAGCACCGGGAAACGCCCGGTCGGCCCGGATGACCGGCCCGGAACGCCCCGGTTCGCCCCCTTGTGCCGAGCGACGTGAAGGTCTTGGGTGGAACGAGTGATCCCCCGGCCCGGGCCGCCAAGGGCCCGGACCGATGGCATGGTGGAATCTCAGGAGGATCCCGACATGTCCGATTCGGCGAGTGGCTGTACGGAGCCACACACCGCCCTGTCCGCTGCAGACGTCGAGGCCCTGGTCCGCGGCATCTGCTTCAAAACCGGCCCGCCACGCCGCCTCGGGGTCGAGGTGGAATGGCTCGTCCACGAGCTGCGCGCACCGCAGCTCCCCGTCACACCCGAACGACTCGAAGCGGCCTACGCCGCAGTACGGAACCTGCCTCTGAGGTCGGCGCTCACCGTGGAGCCCGGCGGCCAGCTTGAGCTGAGCTCGCCCCCCGCCGCCTCGCTGACGGAGTGCATCGGTACCGTCTCCGCCGACCTCGACGCCGTCCGCACGGTTCTTCGCGAGGACGGCCTCGCGCTCGTCGGCCTCGGCCAGGATCCCTGGCACGAACCCCGCCGGTTCCTCCGCGAACCGCGCTACGACGCCATGGAGGCCTGCCTGGACCGTACGGGCCCCTCCGGCCGCGCCATGATGTGCACCTCCGCCTCCGTGCAGGTGTGCCTCGACGCCGGCCACGAGGAGCCCGGGCCCCTGGGCCTGGTGCGGCGCTGGTGGCTGGCCCATCATCTGGGCCCGGTCCTGGTGGCCGCGTTCGCCAGCTCCCCGCTCGCCGGTCACCGGCCGACCGGCTGGATGTCCTCCCGGCAGTTGCTGTGGACGCGGATCGGCGCCGGCCGGGCGGGCGGACCGCCCCTGGACAGCGACCCGCGCGGCGCCTGGGCCCGGCACGTGCTGGACTCCCCCGTGATGTGCGTACGGCGGGACGGCGCGCCCTGGGACGTCCCGGAAGGGCTCACCTTCCGGGAGTGGATCGAGACGGGAGTACCGAGACCGCCCACGAGGGAGGACCTCGACTACCACGTCACGACGCTGTTCCCGCCGGTCAGGCCCCGCGGCCACCTGGAACTGCGCATGATCGACGCGCAGCCCGGGGACGACGGCTGGATCGTGCCGCTGGCCGTGACGGCGGCGCTGTTCGACGACCCGGAGGCCGCCGAGACCGCCTACCGGGCCGTGAAGCCGCTGGCCGAGCGGACGCTGGGGCTGCCCGCGCCGCACAATCCGCTGTGGCTCGACGCGGCCCGCAGCGGGCTGGCCGACGCCGAACTGCGCGAGGTGGCCGTCACCTGCTTCACGACCGCGCTGGACGCCCTGCCCCGGCTCGGCGCCGCGCCCCAGGTCATGGAAGCCGTCTCGGCCCATCTGGACCGCTATGTCGTCCGGGGCCGCTGCCCCGCCGACGACCTGCTCGACCGACAGCGCGCCACGGACGGTCGCGCCCACGGGAAGGACATCCGCCCATGACCGACACCGATCCCGCCGTCGACACCGAAACCGTCGACCCCGAGATTCTTCGCGAGCGCGCGGTCGCCTCGCTGGTCGTCGCCCGCGACCGCACCACGCTGCTGACGAGCTGTGTCGAGGAGCCCGACCTGACCGCGCAGCACTCGCCGCTGATGTCGCCGCTGGTGTGGGACCTGGCGCACATCGGCAACCAGGAGGAGCAGTGGCTGCTGCGTGCCGTCGCCGGGCAGGAGGCGATACGGCCCGAGATCGACAGCCTCTACGACGCCTTCGAGCACCCGCGGGCCGAGCGGCCGAAGCTGCCCCTGCTGTCGCCCGGGGAGGCACGCACCTACGCGGCCGACGTCCGCGGCCGGGCGCTGGACGTGCTGGAGCGGGCCGCGTTCCACGGGACGCGGCTGACGGAGGCCGGGTTCGCCTTCGGGATGATCGCGCAGCACGAACAGCAGCACGACGAGACCATGCTGATCACGCATCAGCTCCGCAGGGGCCCGCAGGCCCTGACCGCGCCCGACCCCGAGCCGGCGCCGCTGTTCACCGGCCCGTCCGAAGTCCTGGTCCCGGGCGGCCCGTTCACGATGGGCACCTCCGGCGAGCCGTGGGCCCTGGACAACGAGCGCCCCGCGCACCGGCGCGAGGTCGCGCCGTTCCACATCGACACCACGCCGGTGACGAACGGCGCGTACCAGGCGTTCATCGAGGACGGCGGCTACGACGACCAGCGCTGGTGGACGGCGGACGGCTGGGCCCACATCCGCCGGAACTCCATCGCGCACCCGCTGTACTGGCGCCAGGACGGCAGGCAGTGGCTGCGGCGGCGCTTCGGCCTCACCGAGGTCGTACCGCCCGACGAGCCGGTGCTGCACGTGTGCTGGTACGAGGCCGACGCCTACGCCCGCTGGGCCGGACGCCGGCTGCCCACCGAGGCCGAGTGGGAGAAGGCGGCCCGGTACGACCCGGCCGGTGACCGTTCCATGCGCTACCCGTGGGGCGACGCGGAGCCGGGGCCCGAGCACGCCAACCTCGGCCAGCGGCACCTGCGTCCGGCACCGGCCGGGAGCTATCCGGCCGGCGAGTCCCCGCTCGGCGTACGGCAGTTGATCGGCGACGTGTGGGAGTGGACGTCGAGCGACTTCCTGCCGTACCCGGGGTTCCGGGCGTTCCCGTACAAGGAGTACTCGGAAGTCTTCTTCGGGCCCGACTACAAGGTGCTGCGCGGCGGTGCGTTCGCCGTGGACGCGGTCGCCTGCCGGGGCACGTTCCGCAACTGGGACCATCCGATCCGGCGGCAGATCTTCTCCGGGTTCCGCACGGCCCGCTCGGAGGATGTCTGATGTGCCGTCATGTGGCATACGTGGGCCCGGAGGAGCCGCTCGGGCGGCTCCTGGTGGATCCCGCGCACGGCCTGTACCGGCAGTCCTGGGCGCCCCGGCGGCAGCGGTACGGGACGGTCAACGCCGACGGTTTCGGCGTCGGCTGGTACGCCGGGGGCGACCCGGTACCGGCCCGCTACCGCCGGGCCGGGCCGATCTGGGCGGACCTGTCCTTCGCCGATCTCGCCCGGGTCGTCCGGACGAACGCGCTGCTCGCGGCGGTGCGGGACGCGACCCTGTCGGGCGCGGACGCGGAGGCCGCGGCGGCGCCGTTCGCCGCGGGGACCTGGCTGTTCAGCCACAACGGCGCGGTCAAGGGCTGGCCCGGTTCGCTCGCGCCGGTGTCCCGGAGCCTGTCCCCGGAGGACCTGCTGTCGCTGGAGGCCCGCAACGACTCGGCGCTCGTGTGGGCGCTGGTGCTGGCCCGGCTGCGCGGCGGTGACGAGGAGGGCCAGGCGATGGCCGACACGGTCCTGGAGGTCGCCGCCGCCGCACCCGGTTCACGGCTCAACCTCCTCCTGACCAACGGCGACACCATCACCGCGACCGCCTGGGGCGACGCCCTCTGGTACCTCACCCGACCGGGCGGCGGCACGGTCGTGGCCTCCGAGCCCTACGACGACGATCCGCACTGGCAGGAGGTCCCCGACCGCACCCTTCTCGCGGCGAGCCGCACGGACGTGCTGCTCACGCCGCTGAAGGAGCCTGCCGACCCCCTGGTCCCCGCAGCATTGAAGGAGCCCCGTACGTGAGCCCGTTCCGCATCACCCGCACCCTGCCGGAGGACGCCACGGGCGCCGCGTTGCGCGCCGACGTCCACCGGGGCCTGACCGGCACCCCCAAGACGCTGCCGCCGAAGTGGTTCTACGACGCGCACGGCAGCGACCTGTTCGAGAAGATCACCGAACTGCCCGAGTACTACCCGACCCGCGCCGAGCGGGAGATCCTGCTCGCGCGATCCGGCGACATCGCCGCGGCGACCCGGGCCCGCACCCTGGTCGAGCTCGGTTCCGGTTCCTCCGAGAAGACGCGGCACCTGCTCGACGCCCTCACGGAGCTGCACACCTACGTCCCCGTCGACGTCAGCGGAAGCGCCCTCACCCAGGCCGGGCAGGCGCTCGCCGCCGAGCGGCCGGGGATCGACGTGCACGCGCTGATCGCCGACTTCACCGCGGAACTGACGCTGCCGGACACGCCGGGGCCCCGGCTGGTGGCGTTCCTCGGCGGCACGATCGGCAATCTGCTGCCCGCCGAGCGTGCCGCGTTCCTGGCGTCCGTGCGGGGCATGCTCGCCCCGGGCGACGCCCTGCTGATGGGCAC
>NZ_JBHUQX010000596.1:0-4287 GCF_042674225.1 Streptomyces sp. NPDC056948 | reverse complement strand
CCCCCTCGCTCTCGCGAGGGGGTCTTTCACCGTCTGTGCGCCGCCAGGGACTCGAACCCCGGACCCGCTGATTAAGAGTCAGCTGCTCTAACCAACTGAGCTAGCGGCGCCTGCTGACGTCGTAGACCTTAGCACCCTGGTCGGCGGGAGGAAAAATCGAAATCCGCACCGCCGAACGGGCCGCCCGCACGGCCGCCCACAGCAGTACTTCCGGGCCCGGGAGCCAGGGCTGCCGGGTGTCGGGGGCGACGAGCCAGCGGGAGCCGGAGCGGGTGGGGGAGGTGGTCTCCGCCGGTGCGGGAATGGTCACGGCGTCGCCCGTGCCGTGGCACAGCAGGGGCGGTACGGCGCCCGTGCGTCCGGTCTCCCCGCCGTCGCGGCCGTGCGTGCCCCACTCCTCCCACTCCAGCAGCGCCGGCAGCCGCTGGGCCGTGCCCGGCGTGGCGAACAGCAGCATGCGGCCGCGGAACTCCGCGACCGGGCCCGAGCCGGGTCCGTCGTCCCAGAGCCGGTCGAGCATCCGCCGCCCGAACATCGAGGGCGCGCTGACCACGTCGAACACCGCCCCGCAGGGCAGCACGATCGGCGCGTCCGGCCGCTCCTCCCAGAGGGCGAGCGTGCTGCGCGGATACGTTCCTGCCGAAGCGAGCCACGCGGCTCCGTCCGGGGTGACATGGGAGGCGTTCCATCCGCTGCTCATGACATCTACATCTACCGGCCGTGAGCGTGCGGTTCCCGAGGGTTGCGGGAAACCGGGACAGGATGGGGTGGGAGGGAGTATCTTGCCCGCCTGGCATATGCCACGTAGATCGTGAAGGGGCCGGATCTCATTCCCTCCCGCTGTCACATCATCGGGTCGACAGGCCCCCGGCCCTCGACACCGCCCCGCAACAGATCCCGCCCGAACTCGACCATCTTCTTGGCGTAGTCCTCGGTCCACTCGGCCCGCTCGGCGATGTCGGCGGTCGTCAGCCGGTCGAACCGCCGGGGATCGGCGAGCTGCGCCGCCGCGATCGCCTGGAACTCCAGGGCCCGGTCCGCTGCGGCCCGGAAGGCCAGCGTCAGCTCCGTCGACCGGGCCAGCAGGGCCCGTGGGTCGTCGATCGACTCGAGGTCGAAGAAGTGCTCAGGGTCGGAGGCCGCCTCCGCGGGCTCGAAGAGCAGGGGCGCGGGGCGTAGCCGCGGTTCGTTCCGACGCGGCGTGGGCTCCGCCATGTCTTCTCCTCCTCGTACGTCGCGCACGGCCCTCCCGGGTGGAGCGGGCCACCGTCCATTGTCTCGCGGGCGCGCAAGTGGGCATCGCAGGAGTGGGTACGTCTGCCACACCACCCGGCGTTCGTCAGGGCCGCCAGGACACACGATGTTCGGCCAAATGTGCCAGCACGGCGTGATTCGCCTCCCACCCGTCCGGAAACTTCACCACCGTCCCCAGCTGCACCGGCTCCGTCGACGGATAGTCGTCCAGCAGGTCGCTCACCCCCGCCCTGCACACCACGATGCACGCGTGCCGGTGCCGGGAGGCCAGGACGCAGAGGCGGCCGGTTTCCAGGTGGAAGGCCGTGGCGTCGGGGCGGCCGGAGAGGGGGTGCAGGACCACCGTGACGTCGTACTCGCGGCCCTGCAGCCGGTTCGCCGTGTCCACGACCACGTCGGTGACACCGAGGTCGGCCAGGGCGGCACGTACCGCCGCCGCCTGGTCCCGGTGTGCCGTGCCGACGGCGATGCGATCGGCGGTGAGGGGCATGGGGTCCGGTGAGCGCTCCGACGTCGCCGCGCCGCCCCGGTCCAGCAGGCGCCGTACGACCGTCGCCACCGCCCGTACCGCCTCCGGGTCCGTGCGCGGGGTGTGCCGCGCGGGCAGTTCCAGCAGGCCCCAGCCCGATACGGCCGCCTCGTCGATCACCCGGTCCGGGCCCGAGCCGTCGGAGGGCACGGCGAAGGACAGGACGCGGTCGCCCGGGCCGGTGCCGCTGCGGAACGGCGTGTACGGGTAGAACGCGTTCGAGACCAGAGGAGCCGCCGAGGCAGGCAGCCGCCAGGAGACCGGCAGGCGGTGCTGGGGCAGATCCGGGTTGTGCGCGAGCAGGGTCGTCACCGCCGAGGCCGACGGGTCGTAGGCGAGGCCCGCCCACTGCTCGCTGCCCACGATCGCGAACGGGTCCAGTTGCCCCGGGTCGCCCACGAACAGCGCCCGCTCGAACAGCCCGGCCACCGCGAGCAGCGCGTCCGAACGCATCTGGTACGCCTCGTCGACGATCGCGTGCCGCCACGGTTCGTCGACCTTCACATGCGCCCACTTCGCCGCTGTCGAGAGCACCACGGCCAGCCCCGCGAGGTCGCCCGCCTTCGCCGACTTGCGGACGTTCGGCAGATCGTCGAGCGCCTTGTCGTACGGGTCGGCGTCGCTGCTGTGCAGCCGGCCCACCGGCAGCTCGGGGTTCTTCTCGGCGAGCCTCAGGACGAGGTCGTCGACCTGGGCGTTGGTCTGCGCGACGACCATCAACGCGTGGCCGGCCTCGGCGAGTTCCAGGGCCGCCCGGACGACGAGCGTGGACTTGCCGGCACCGGGCGGGGAGTCGACGACCACTCCGCGCGCGGTGCCGTGCAGCGTGTCGTGGAGGATCGCGTCGGTGGCCTGTGTCGCGGCGGCGGAGGGGTCGAAGACCGTCGTCACAGCACGTCCTCCTCGGTCACCGGGTCGGCCGTCTCCAGCGTCGGCTCGCCGGGCGGTCCGCCGTGCGTCCACGGCGTCTCCTCCGGGTCGGGCAGTTTCGCGCCGCCCCGCTGCTCGTGCTCGAAGAGCGTGAAGCAGACCCGGTCGCCCTTCTCCGGCACCGATCCCGGCTCGGGCTCCTTGCCGCGGCCCATCTTGTCGAGGATCCGCAGCACGACGTACGCGCCGTCCTCCTCGTCCGCGACGAACTCCGCCGACTGCGGCTTCCCGCCCAGCGATCGGTACACCTTCGTCCGCTCCCCGAGATGCGGCCGGTCGTCCGTGCGGACCGTGACCAGGGGGCGCGGGCTGGGCCGCTTGCCCTCGCTGTACGCCATCACGACATCGGTGACCTCGCCCGCGAACGCCTCCCCGGACAGCCGCCGTCCGGCCATCACCAGCGGATCGTCCAGGGCCTCCTGCGCCTCCAGCCGGGCCTGTTCGCGCTCGCGCGTGGCGAGCTTGTTCGCCGCGGTGACCGCGTCGTCGCGGCGCGGCTGCGGGGGTTCGCCCGCCAGGACCCGGTCGCGGTGGCCGGTGAAGGACCACCGGTCGCGCGTCCACCGCTCCTCGGCATGCGCCCCCGCGGGCAGCTCCCGCAGCAGGTCCAGGCCGCGCCAGATCGCGTCCCAGGTGGGCCGGGTGCGGCTGAGCACCAGGTCGCGGATCTCCCGCTCGGCGGCGGTCAGCGAGCCGAGCCGGTCGTCGGCCTGCAGACCGTCCTCGGCGACGGCGTGGGCGGTGCGGGCCCGGTCGTAGCGCTCGATGGCCGGGGCGAGCAGCTTGTTGTCGAACGCCGGGTCGGTGGCCGGACCGGCCGGGGGACACGTGAGCTGGCCCCGCTCGTCCCGCTCCAGCTCGGCCCGCAGCGCCGCCTCGGCGCCGGACAGGCCCTCCGGCGGGTCGATCCAGGCGAGCAGCGCCCCCAGATGCTGGTCCTCCAGGGTGGACTGCCCGGTCGCCCAGTGCCGGCCCAGGACGTCGGTCATCGCCAGCAGCAGCGAGGCGCCGGGTACCCGGGCCCGCTCCCCGAAGTGCGTCAGCCACCGCCCGAGCAGCGGCACCCGGGGCGGCGCCGGATACGGGGCTTCCGGGTCCTGTTCCGCCGTACGCCGGAAGCGCGTGGAGCGCCCGAGCAGCCGCACCAGGTCGATGCCCGCGCGGCTCGGCACGATCAGTTGCGGGGCGTCCGCGCACAGGTCGACCTCGACCTTGACGCGCTTGCCGGTCTCCGGGTCGGTCTCGGTGCGCTCGGCGGCCTCCACGACCTCGGCGTACGTGTCGACGTACGGCAGCACCACGTCGGCCAGTTCGGCCAGGAACGCGAACCTGAGGTCGCGGTCGCGGGGCTGCGGGACGACCAGCAGCCGCGGCGCGTCCCGGTCGGTGCCGACCAGCGCGCCGAGCGGGGCGCCGGCCTCACCGGCGGTGATGAGCGGCACGAACACCAGCGGGCGGTCGCCGAGATGCCGGTGGCGGACGGTGGCGGCGGGTTGGGCGCGGCCGGTGCTGACGGCCTCGAGGCGGGCCAGGGTGGAGATCAACGACACGCCGCCTCCAGGGCCTCCGCACGC
>NZ_JBHUQX010000595.1:0-4299 GCF_042674225.1 Streptomyces sp. NPDC056948 | reverse complement strand
CGCCGACGGCGATCCGGACGCCGACGATCCGGACGAAGACGAAGACGAAGACGAAGACGAAGACGATGATGACGAGGACGCGCGTAGGGCCCGCTGGACCGCGGCCGGGACCGGGGCCCTGCTGACCCTCGCGGGTCTGGCCGCGGCGCTGCTCCGCCTCATCCGCCCCGCCCCGGCGCTCGTCCCGGCGGCGTACGCCTGCGGGGCGGTCGTGTGCGCCGGCGCCGCCGTGCTGGGCTCCCGGGGACGCACCCGGCGGGCGCTGTGGCTGCTGATCGCGGGGACGATGGTGATGGCGCTGGGGGACCAGTTCGACTGAGTCCGGCCGTTGTGAATAAGCCCACGAAAGCGACAAACGATCTCGTGCGCCTGTAAGAGTGGCTGCGCATTGCTCATGCGTTCTTTGCTGGATGTTCAGGTCATGGACGACTGCTCCCGGTCAAAGATCCACAAAAAGTCATCCTGGGAGCACGTTTCGTGGCAGCCCTAGCACGCTGGTGTGTCCAACGCCGTCTGGTCACCGTTCTGCTGTGGCTCCTCGCCTGCGCGGGGGTGGCCGCGGGCGCCGCCGTCGCCGGCTCCGCGTACTCGAACGACTACCAGGTCCCCGGCACCGAGTCGGGCCGCGCCACCGAGCTGCTGCACGAGGGCTTCCCGCAGCTCGGCGGCGACAGCGACACCGTCGTCTGGCACACCACGTCCGGCACCGTCCGCGCCGCCGACGTCGAGCAGACCATGACCCGCACCCTGGACCGGATCGAGGCCCTGCCCGGCGTGGCCTCCGTGACCAGCCCCTACGACGGGCCGGGCACGGGCCGTATCAGCGAGGACGCCCGTACGGCGTACGCCACCGTCACCTTCGACGACCAGGCCGAAAACATCGACCAGGGCGAGGCCAAGGCCCTTGTCGACACCGCGAAGAGCGCGGAGACCGACGGGCTCCAGGTGGAGCTGGGCGGCAGCGCCGTCGCGCTCACCCAGTCCTCCGGCGGGCACGTCGCCGAGATCGTCGGCGTGGTCGTCGCCGCGGTCGTGCTGTTCCTCGCCTTCGGCTCGCTCGCCGCCTCCCTGCTGCCCATCGCCACCGCACTGGTCGGCGTCGGCACCGCCTACGCCGGGATCGTGCTGCTCGGGCACGCCATGACCGTCGCCGACTTCGCCCCCATGCTCGGCATGCTGATCGGGCTCGGCGTCGGGATCGACTACGCGCTGTTCATCGTGACGCGGCACCGGCGCGGGCTGAAACGCGGACTGTCCGTCACCGAGGCGGCCACGAACGCCGTCGCGACCACGGGACGGGCGGTCGTCTTCGCGGGTGCCACCGTTTGCATCGCCCTGCTCGGCATGCTGATCCTCCGGCTGAGCTTCCTCAACGGCGTCGCCATAGCGGCCAGCCTGACCGTGGTCCTCACCGTCGCGGCCTCCGTGACGCTGCTGCCCGCCCTGCTGTCCTTCATCGGCACGCGCGCCCTGAGCCGCCGGGAACGCCGTCGCCTGGCGGAGCACGGGCCCGAGCCGGAACTGCCCACCGGCTTCGCCGCCCGCTGGTCGGCGTTCGTGGAGCGTCACCCCAAGGTGCTCGGCGCGGTCGCCCTCGTCGTCATGGCCGTCCTCGCGCTGCCCACGTTCTCCCTGCACCTGGGCACCTCCGACCAGGGCAACGACCCCAAGGCGGCCACCACCCGCCAGGCCTACGACCTCCTCGCCGACGGTTTCGGGCCCGGCGTGAACGGCCCGCTCACCCTTGTCACGAAGGTCGACGGAGCCGACGACAAGCTCGCCCTGGACAACCTCGACGGCACACTTCGCGCCACCGACGGCGTCGCCTCGGTCACCCCGGTGACCTTCGACTCCGGCGGTCACACCGCGTACCTGACCGTCGTACCGGAGTCCTCGCCGCAGTCGAAGCAGACCAGCGACCTCGTCGACCGGCTGCGCGGCGAGGTGCTGCCGCGCGCCGAGTCGGGCACCTCGCTCGACGTGCACGTCGGCGGTATGACGGCCGGCTACGACGACTTCGCCGACGTCATCGTCTCCAAGCTGCCCGTCTTCGTCGGGGTCGTGATCGGCCTGGGCTGTCTGCTGCTCCTGCTCGCCTTCAGGTCCGTCGGCATCCCGCTGAAGGCCGCCGCGATGAACGTCGCCGCCGTGGCCTCCGCCTTCGGAGTGGTGGTCGCGATGTTCCAGTGGGGCTGGGGCAGCGAACTGCTCGGCCTCGGCAGCGCGGGCCCCATCGAGCCCTTCCTGCCCGTGATCATGGTCTCGGTGCTCTTCGGCCTCTCCATGGACTACCAGGTGTTCCTGGTCAGCCGGATGTACGAGGAGTGGCTGGAGACCGGCGACAACCGGCGAGCCGTGCGCGTCGGCCTCGCCGAGACCAGCCGGGTGATCAACTCGGCGGCGGTCATCATGATCTCCGTCTTCCTGGCCTTCGTCCTCAGCGGCGACCGTGTGATCGCCATGTTCGGCATCGCCCTGGCCGCCGCCGTCGCCCTGGACGCCTTCGTCCTGCGGACGCTTCTCGTCCCCGCCCTCATGCACATGCTCGGCGGCGCCAACTGGTGGCTGCCCCGCTGGCTCGACAAGCGCTTGCCGCGGATCAGCATCGAACCGCCCGAGGCCCGGGCCGCCCATGAGAGGCTGGCCGCCGCGACGGACGCCGAGGTGGCGGACGTCCTGGCGGAGGAGGAGCGGCAGCGGGATGTACGCGATATCCCTGGGTGACGACGCCGAGCTGAGGCCTCTCGAGCCCTGGCATGCCGAAGAGTTCTTCGCGCACCTGGAGCGGGGCAGGGACTTCATCGGGCAGTTCATCAGCTTCGGGTCGCAGGAGACGGACGTGGAGTCCGCGCGGGCCATGCTCCAGCGGTACGCCGACATGCGCGCGGCCGACACCCGCTCGCTGCACGGCCTGTGGCTGAACGGCAAGCTCGTGGGCGGCGTGCTGTTCCTGAACTTCGACGCGGCGACCGGCAACTGCGAGGTCGGCTGCTGGCTGGAGCCCGACGGGACGGGGCGCGGCCTGATCACCCGGGCGATGCGCGTCCTCATCGACTGGGCGGTCGAAGAGCGCGGCATTCACCGGATCGAGTGGGTCGCCGCCTCGGGAAATCGGCCGAGTCTGAACGTGGCCCAGCGCCTCGGCATGACCCGCGACGGTGTGCGACGCGAGGCGCACCCCTATCGTGGCGTACGGCACGATCTCGAAGTCTGGTCGGTGCTGGCGCCCGAGTGGCGCGCCGCACGCGCGCGTGCCACTCACAACGATCATTAAGAGACTTCTCAGACAGCGACTTTACGGTGCGAGACATGGCAACGAACGCAGTGGACGAGACCAAGGCCACCGAGGCCACGACCGAGAAGGCGGTGGACACCACCGAGTCCGACGAGGCGACCCGCACCGAGGCCCCGGCCGAGGCCGAGGTCGTCGAGACAGAGGTCACCGAGACCAAGGTCGCCGAGACCAAGGAGGAGGCCCCCACCGGCGTCGGCCAGGGTGCCGCCGCCGTGGTCTCCGCCGGGCTGGGCGTCGTCTCGCTCACCGGCAGCTGGGTCGGCACGATCGCCGCGGCGCGCCAGAACCTGGTCGGCCAGCTCGAGACCGCGCAGAACGCGGGCGTGGCCCAGCAGATCCAGGCGGTCTACGGCGACGCCTGGCAGGCCACCGCCCTGTGGGGCGGACTGTTCGCGGTGGTCGCGCTGGTCGTCGGCGTCGTGACGCTGGCACGGCCCGCGTTCGGCACGCCCGGCAGGATCCAGGCCCCCTGGATCAAGGCCGTCGCCTGGGCGGGCGTCTCGCTCGGTGTCATCGGCCTGTTCCTGGCCGTCCTCAAGTACACCGGCGTCCTGCTCGGACTGCCCTCCGCGAGCTGAGTCACCGCAGGTCCTGAGGGGTCTTAGGAGTTCCGTAAGCACCTTACGGAGCCCCTGGGGCCCCTCAGTCGTGTCCTAAGGCCCCGACCGCCGCCGAAGATGCGGAACTCTCCCGATGTGGCCGACCCGCCTGGGAGACGAGAGTGAGGTCATCACGGAGAAACCCTCCGTGACCGGCCTCTCACCAAGGACACGCCATGTACGAGTACGAACTCCAGCAGCTGCGCACCGCCGACCTCATCCGCCGGGCCGACCACGAACGCCTGGTCCGCGAGGCCGCCCGGGCCCGCCGCGCCGCCCGCGGCGAAGCGGCCGAGAACTCCGCCGAGCACGAAAGCCATACCCGCGGCTTCCGCCGAACCCGGTCCGCCCGGGCCGCGTGAACGGCGGGGCGGCACCGGCCGCCGCGGCCGATCACACCGACGC
>NZ_JBHUQX010000594.1:0-4383 GCF_042674225.1 Streptomyces sp. NPDC056948 | reverse complement strand
GGACGGCCTCGTCATCCCCGGCGGCGAGTCCACCACCATCTCGAAGCTGGCCGTGCTGTTCGGCCTGATGGACCCGCTCCGCGCGCGCGTGCGGGACGGTCTGCCCGTCTACGGCACCTGCGCCGGCATGATCATGCTCGCCGACAAGATCCTCGACCCGCGCTCGGGCCAGGAGACCATCGGCGGCATCGACATGATCGTGCGCCGCAACGCCTTCGGCCGGCAGAACGAGTCCTTCGAGGCGGCCGTCGACGTCGAGGGCGTCGAGGGCGCCCCGGTGGAGGGCGTCTTCATCCGCGCCCCCTGGGTCGAGTCCGTCGGTGCGTCGGCCGAGGTGCTCGCCGAGCACGACGGCCATATCGTCGCGGTCCGCCAGGGCATGGCTCTGGCCACGTCGTTCCACCCGGAACTGACCGGCGACCACCGTGTGCACGGCCTGTTCGTGGACATGGTGCGCGCGAACCGTACAGCCGAGTCCTTGTAGGATTCCTGCGTTCGTTGCTGAGATGGGTTACGCGAAGGAGACAGGCAGATGTCCGGCCACTCTAAATGGGCCACGACCAAGCACAAGAAGGCCGTCATCGATGCCAAGCGTGGCAAGCTCTTCGCGAAGCTGATCAAGAACATCGAGGTCGCGGCGCGCATGGGCGGCGTCGACATCGAGGGCAACCCGACGCTGTACGACGCCATCCAGAAGGCGAAGAAGCAGTCGGTCCCGAACAAGAACATCGACTCCGCGGTCAAGCGCGGCGGTGGCCTCGAGGCCGGCGGCGCCGACTACGAGACGATCATGTACGAGGGCTACGGCCCGAACGGCGTCGCGGTGCTCATCGAGTGCCTCACCGACAACCGCAACCGCGCCGCCTCGGACGTCCGCGTCGCGATGACCCGCAACGGCGGCAACATGGCCGACCCGGGCTCGGTGTCGTACATGTTCAGCCGCAAGGGCGTCGTCATCGTCCCCAAGGGCGAGCTGTCCGAGGACGACGTCCTCACCGCCGTCCTGGACGCGGGCGCCGAGGAGGTCAACGACCTCGGTGAGTCCTTCGAGGTGCTCAGCGAGGCCACCGACCTGGTCGCGGTCCGCACCGCCCTCCAGGAGGCCGGCATCGACTACGACTCCGCCGACTCCAGCTTCGTGCCGTCCGTCCAGGTCGAGCTGGACGAGGAAGGCGCCAAGAAGATCTTCAAGCTGATCGACGCGCTCGAGGACAGCGACGACGTGCAGAACGTCTTCGCCAACTTCGACGTCAGCGACGAGATCATGGAGAAGGTCGACGCGTAACGCCGCCGCGGGCTTCAAGGGCTGCACGGGCCGACGGGACATCCCGTCGGCCCTTCGCGCTATTCGGGTGTGGGTGCGGGGCGTTGTCGGTGGCACCCGATAGCCTGCACAAACTGGCGATCGATATCGATAGGGAGGGCGCGCGTGCGCGTGCTGGGGGTGGACCCGGGACTGACCCGGTGCGGTGTCGGCGTGGTCGAGGGCGTCGCCGGACGGCCGCTCACGATGATCGGAGTCGGCGTCGTCCGGACACCGGCGGACGCCGACCTCGGCCACCGCCTCGTCGCCGTCGAGCAGGGCATCGAAGAGTGGCTGGACGAGCACCGGCCGGAGTTCGTCGCCGTGGAGCGCGTCTTCAGCCAGCACAACGTCCGTACGGTGATGGGCACCGCCCAGGCCAGCGCCGTCGCCATTCTGTGCGCCTCGCGTCGCGGGATCCCCGTGGCGCTGCACACCCCGAGCGAGGTCAAGGCCGCCGTCACCGGCAGCGGCCGGGCCGACAAGGCCCAGGTGGGCGCGATGGTGACCCGCCTGCTCCGGCTCAGCGCACCGCCCAAGCCCGCCGACGCGGCCGACGCCCTCGCCCTCGCCATCTGCCACATCTGGCGCGCCCCCGCGCAGAACCGACTCCAGCAGGCCGTCGCCCTGCACGCATCGAAAGGCCGTACGGCATGATCGCCTTCGTCAGCGGCACGGTCGCCGCGCTCGCCCCCGATGCCGCGGTCGTCGAGGTCGGCGGCGTCGGCATGGCCGTGCAGTGCACGCCGAACACACTGTCCACGCTCCGCATCGGCCGGCCCGCCAAGCTGCACACCTCCCTCGTCGTACGCGAGGACTCACTGACCCTGTACGGCTTCGCGGACGACGACGAGCGGCAGACCTTCGAGCTGCTCCAGACAGCGAGCGGCGTGGGACCGAGACTCGCCCAGGCGATGCTGGCCGTACACACCCCGGACGCCCTGCGCCGGGCGGTCGCCACCGCCGACGAGAAGGCGCTCACCGCCGTTCCCGGCATCGGCAAGAAGGGCGCCCAGAAGCTGCTCCTGGAACTGAAGGACCGGCTCGGCGAGCCGCTCGGCGCCCCGGCAGTCGGTACGCCGGTCAGCACCGGCTGGCGTGACCAGCTGCACGCGGCCCTGATCGGCCTCGGATACGCGACCCGGGAGGCCGACGAGGCCGTGACCGCCGTGGCTCCGCAGGCCGAGGCCGCCGAGGGTGCTCCGCAGGTCGGCCAGTTGCTGAAGGCCGCCCTCCAGACCCTGAACCGCGCCCGCTGAACCCCCACACACCGAGGCACATCATGAACTGGGACGACACCACCGACGCCCCCGCCGCCGAGC
The DNA here is from genome assembly GCF_042674225.1 of Streptomyces sp. NPDC056948. Lineage (NCBI taxonomy): Bacteria > Bacillati > Actinomycetota > Actinomycetes > Kitasatosporales > Streptomycetaceae > Streptomyces > Streptomyces sp. NPDC056948. Next base: position 1,758 of record NZ_JBHUQX010000594.1, on the reverse strand, counting down.
GGCTCGTCGGCGCGGCAGCCGACGGTGAGGACCAGGCCGTCGAGGCCGCCCTGCGCCCCAAGGACCTGGACGAGTTCATCGGCCAGGAGAAGGTCCGCGAGCAGCTCGACCTCGTCCTGCGCGCCGCACGCGCGCGTGGCGCCACCGCCGACCACGTGCTGCTCTCCGGCGCCCCCGGCCTCGGCAAGACCACCCTGTCGATGATCATCGCGGCCGAGATGGGCGCCCCCATCCGCATCACCTCGGGCCCCGCCATCCAGCACGCCGGCGACCTCGCGGCGATCCTCTCCTCCCTCCAGGAGGGCGAGGTCCTCTTCCTCGACGAGATCCACCGCATGTCCCGGCCCGCCGAGGAGATGCTGTACATGGCGATGGAGGACTTCCGCGTCGACGTCATCGTCGGCAAGGGCCCGGGAGCCACCGCCATCCCACTGGAGCTGCCCCCGTTCACCCTGGTCGGCGCCACCACGCGCGCGGGGCTGCTGCCGCCCCCGCTGCGCGACCGCTTCGGCTTCACCGCCCACATGGAGTTCTACGAACCGGCCGAACTGGAGCGGGTCATCCACCGCTCGGCCCACCTCCTCGAGGTCGAGACCGATCCGGAGGGCGCCGCCGAGATCGCCGGCCGCTCCCGCGGCACCCCCCGCATCGCCAACCGTCTGCTGCGCCGCGTCCGGGACTACGCCCAGGTCAAGGCCGACGGGCTGATCACCAAGGACATCGCGGCGGCCGCCCTCGCCGTCTACGAGGTGGACGAGCGCGGCCTCGACCGCCTCGACCGAGGTGTGCTGGAAGCCCTGCTCAAGCTGTTCGGCGGCGGACCCGTCGGCCTGTCCACGCTCGCGGTCGCGGTGGGGGAGGAGCGTGAGACCGTGGAGGAGGTGGCCGAGCCCTTCCTGGTAAGGGAAGGACTGCTGGCCCGCACTCCGCGCGGCAGGGTCGCCACCCCCGCCGCATGGGCGCATCTCGGCCTCACCCCGCCCGGCTCCCAGACCACCGGAAACGGACAACAGGACCTGTTCGGGGCGTGACGACGCCGTCACCGCTCCGGGTCGGCGAGGCCAGTGGCCGCACCAGGAACCCCGGTGCCATGCTGAGCGTTGTTCCATGCGCGCGGACTCGCTTAGACTCCGCCGATGCCGTCTTTGTCGGCGGCGTACATACCCCCAACCATCTGGCCGCTCACAGCGCGGTCGTGTGAAGGAAGTACCGACCGTGAGTCTCCTGACCCTCCTCCCGTTCATTGTGCTCATCGGGGCCATGTTCCTCATGACCCGGTCGGCCAAGAAGAAGCAGCAGCAGGCCGTGGACATGCGGAACCAGATGCAGCCCGGCAGCGGCGTCCGCACCATCGGGGGCATCTACGCCACGGTCAAGGAGGTGAACGAGGACACCGTCCTCGTCGACGCCGGCCCGGGCGTCGAGCTCCTCTTCGCCAAGAACGCCATCGGTGCCGTGCTCAGCGACGACGAGTACAACCGCGTCGTCCACGGCGTCGAGCACGACCTGAAGTCCGACGCCGACATCGTCCCGGACGACGCCTCTTCCCTCACCGAGACCGACGACTCCTCCGCCGACGCCGACGACAAGCCCGTCGACCTCGGCAAGAAGGACGCGGCCGACGAGCCGGCCGGCGACGACGCCCCGGCCGATGACACCCCGGCCGCCGAGACGAAGACGGACGCAGAGGCGAAGACGGACGCAGAGCCGAAGAAGACCGACGGCGACTCCGAGGCGAAGTAGTCGTTTCCCGGGGTG
>NZ_JBHUQX010000593.1:0-4393 GCF_042674225.1 Streptomyces sp. NPDC056948 | reverse complement strand
GAATCGGTCGTGGTGGGAGGAGGTCGGGGACTGGTTCGTCGACAACTGGGACACCATCGTGGCGGTGTGCAAGGTCGTCGTCGCGGTCGTGGGGATCGTCGCGATGATCATCGGTGGGCCGATCCTGGGTGCGATCGTGCTGATCGCGGCCGCTGTCGTCCTCGCCGACACGCTCTACAAATATTCCAAGGGACAGGCGTCTCTTTGGGACGTGGGCTTGGCGGCCCTGGACTGCATACCCGGCATGAAGGGCCTGACCACCCTTGGGAAACTCGCCAAGGGCGCCAAAGCCCTTGGCAAGGGCGGTCTCAAGGCCATGGCCAAAGGACTCGGCAAGGGGCTCCGTAAGGGTGCCGACGACGCCGTGGCCAAGAGCAAGCCGACCAAGGGCCGTTGCAAGGGCGGCGACCCGATTGACCTGGTCTCGGGCGAAATGCTCATGGAGCAGTCGGATGTCGAGCTTCCGGGTCTGCTTCCTTTGGTTCTACGACGTACGCATCTGTCAACGTACCGCTGGGGCCGCTGGTTCGGCCCCTCGTGGGCCTCCACACTGGACGAGCGCCTGGAACTCGATGCCGATGGGGCTCTCTTCGCCTCTGAAGACGGCATGATTCTCGTCTATCCCGTCCCGGCACCCGGCACCTCGGTGTTGCCCCTGGAAGGGCCGCGCTGGCCCTTGGACTGGGAAGGCGCGCCCGGATCCCCGATCCGCATCACCGATCCGCAGACGGGCCACACTCGGCACTTCGCCCCGGTCGACAAGTCCTACGGAAACGACGAGGCGTTCACGCTGCCTCTCGTCGCGATATCGGATCGCAACGGTCATCGCATCGAGTTCGACCGTGCGGAGGACGGCTCACCCATCGCCGTCCGGCACAGCGGCGGCTATCACGTCGAGGTCGACCTGGACGACGGCCGGGTGTCCCGGCTGCGGCTGCGCAATCCGGAGGATGGCCCCTCAGGCACCACGCTGCTGCGCTACGCCTACGTCGACGGCGATCTCAGCGAGATCTACAACTCCTCAGGTGCGCCGCTCAAGCTGACCTACGACGACCAGGCACGCATCGCGTCCTGGACGGACCGCAATGAAGCCTGGTACCGCTTCACCTACGATGATCAGGACCGTTGCGTAAGAGGCGAGGGCGCGAACGGCATCCTCAGTTGCAGCATCGAGTACGACACCGACAACCGTGAGACGCGCTACACCGATTCTCTCGGACACACGACGACTCACCGCTACAACGAACTCCTCCAGCGCACCGCTGTTGTCGATCCTCTGGGCCATACGACGACCAGCGACTGGGACAGGTACAACCGTCTCGCCTCCAGTACCGACCCACTGGGCAACACCACGCGCTTCGAGTACGACGGCGTGGGCAACCTCGTCGTCATCCACCACCCGGACGGCACCACCGAGACGGCCGAATACAACGAGCTGCATCAACCGACCGTGGTCGTCCACGCCGACGGAGCGGTCTGGCGGCACGAATATGACGCGCGCGGTAACCGACTCGCCACGACAAACCCCGCTGGGGCCAGGACGACTTACGCCTACGACGGTCAAGGTCGTCCCTCGGCGGTCGTCGACCCATTGGGGCGGACTCGCCAATTCGTGTCAGACGCCGCGGGGCTGATGATCCGCGTCGCCGACCCCATCGGCAACTCCGCCCACATCGAGCGGGACTCCTTTGGTCGAGCAAGGACGATCGAGGACGCCTTGGGCCGGTCGACTCACACAGGATGGTCCTCCGAAGGCAAACTGTTGTGGCGCACGAAGCCTGATGGTGGTCAAGAGAGCTGGACATGGGACGGCGAGGGAAACCTTCTCTCACACACCGACACCGCGGGCCACGCCACGCTCTTTCGGCCGGGGCCCTTCGACCTGCCGAGCGCACGGACGAGCGCTGACGGCAGGACGTATGAATTCGCTTACGACACCGAGAAACGGCTGACCCGAGTCACGAATCCGCAAGGACTTTCCTGGTCCTACGCATATGACGCGGCGGGGCGAATGGTCTCGGAGACCGACTTCAACGGCAGGACCATCGGGTATTGCCATGACGCCTCGGGTCGCCTCACGGTGCGGAGGAACGCGGGCAGCGAATCCGTCCGGTTCACTCGCGATGCCATGGGCCGGACGACGGTCATGCAGTCTGACGACGGGTCCACGACGTATGCATACGACGCGGTAGGCCGGCTTCTTCATGCGGTCTCCGAGACGTCGGAACTACGGGTCGACAGAGACATGCTCGGCCGGATCGTTGCCGAGAGCGTCAACGGGCTCACCACATCACACACATACGACGCGATGGGGCGACGGGTATCCCGTCGGACTCCCAGCGGGCACGTTTCCACATGGTCGTTCGACAACGCCGACAGGCCTACAGCGCTCGACACGGCGGGCCGGACGCTGTCCTTCACCTACGACGCCCTGGGCAGGGAGACCGAACGGCGTCTCAACGACGTGTTCACCCTCACTCAGTCATGGGACTCGGTCGACCGCCTCATCGAACAGATCGTCGTGGCGGGGCCGGAGAACGCTGCTGAGCTCCTGCAAGGGCGAAGCTTCGCCTACCGGCCGGACGGCCGTCTCGCGGCGATGGACGATCGCTCGGCCGGCGCGCGTCGTTTCGAGTCGGATTCAGATGGCCGCATCACATCTGTGATCGCCCGTGACTGGACGGAGCGCTATGCCTACGACGGGACCGGCAACCTCGTTCAGGCTGACACGTCGCGTGACGGATCGGCCGACGGAACCCGGGAGTTCACCGGCACGTTGATCCGGCGCGCTGGACGCACCTTCTATGAGCACGACGCGCAGGGCAGGCTCGTCCGCAAAACACGGCGACTGCTCAATGGGCAGTCACGCACCTGGACCTACGTCTGGAATTCCGAAGACAGGCTCATAGAGACGGGCACGCCGGACGGGCACCGCTGGAGCTATCGCTACGATCCCGTCGGCCGCCGCATCGACAAGAGGCGGTTGACCGACAGCGGCGACACACTCGAGGAAGTGCGGTTCAGCTGGGACGCGACCCGGCTGGCGGAACAAGTCGACCACACCGGCCGGGTGCAGACCTGGGACTACGTACCCGGGGGCCATCGGCCCGTTGCCCAGACAGTGGGCCACGGGGACGACATCAACGCTCGCTTCTACGCCATTGTCTCGGACCTCGTCGGCGCGCCTACGGAACTCGTCGACGAGTCGGGAGACATAGCCTGGCAGCGGCTCGCCACGATCTGGGGCGCAGGTGTCCGAGGCGAGCAACGCCCGCCCGAGTCGGACGCCGTGGACTGCCCGCTGCGCTTCCCCGGTCAGTACGCCGACGCGGAGACCGGCCATTACTACAACTACCACCGTCACTACGACCCCGAGACGGCGCGCTACATATCTCCAGACCCTCTGGGCCTGGAGGCGGCGCCGAACCACCATGCCTATGTCGCCCAGCCGCAGCAGGCCTCCGACCCGCTTGGCCTCGCTCCGGACGGATGCCCGGAGGGGATGGACCCGGAATTCCCGAACATTCGGTTGGAAAACTACCGAGGGAGGTTCCAGGCATCACTCCACCGCGACGGCAGGACGCGACTTCCGGCAGACTGGGATGCGCATCATGCGATACCTCAAGAGTATCGTGGGCACCCCGAGTTCGCCGACTTCGATTTCGATCATCCGTCGAACATGAGGGGAATTCTCGGGAGCAGGTCGGGAGGCCGCGCTACCAACCATCATCAGGACATAACCAACCACTGGGCAGACTTCCGGGCCGCGAACCCCAATGCATCGAGGGCCGAGATCGAAAGTTTTGCCCGGACGATAGACGAGGGATTCCGTGACTATTACTGGTGAGTGGATCGACGAATGGACAGGGCGTATGCAGACGCTCTCCTCCACGTTCATGGAGCAGTTCCAGTCCAAGTTCGGCTACCCGCCGGATGACAACGGGGTGGAATCGGCTTCGGGGTCGGCTTCGGGGGAGACCGCGGGCTTGAGTGATCTCCCCCAGGATCTGATCACCTTCTATCGGCACGTGGACCGCGTCAGCCTTCCGGATGTGGGGTCCGGGCTCTTCGTGCACCCGGCCGACCGGACAGTGGCGGGGGTGCGGGGAGACCTCCCGACGAGGATCGTGGGCTCGCGCGAGGACTCCGTCGTGGTCTTCGGCTCCGACGGGGGAGGCGCGCTCTTCGCCCTGAGCGCCACGGACGAGACGACCGTCTACCGACTTCCGCCCGCGAGGGTCGAAGGCAGTGTGTACACGGAGGGAGCGATCCCGTGTGAAGTCGTGGCCTCAGGGCTGGCCGCGTATCTGACGTTCCTGGAGCGGGAGCTGCGGTCCGGGATGTAGCGGCGGTCTTGCCGGTCGCATGCTCGTGCCCCGCCACGCAGTGGCGG
>NZ_JBHUQX010000592.1:0-4397 GCF_042674225.1 Streptomyces sp. NPDC056948 | reverse complement strand
CGGCCGGACCGGGCGGGGCCGTCGCGGCCGACGGGGGCCGCGACACCACGGACGATCGCACCGAGGCACCGTTCCCGGCCCGAGGGCTCGTGATGCTGGGGGAGCCGCACGTCGGGGCCTACGCCCTGGCCGCGCGCCGGCGCCTGGAGCTGCTGTCCGAGGCCAGCGCCCGCATCGGCACCACCCTGGACGTGCGCCGCACCGCCGAGGAACTGGCCGAGACGGCGGTCCCGCGACTGGCCGACTTCGTCACCATCGACCTGCCCGACGCCGTCCTGCGCGGCGAGGAGTCCGCCGACCCCCTCGCCGACCTGCGCCGCACGGTGCTGTACGGCGTACGTGAGGGCCTGCCCTTCACCCCGCCCGGCAAGCGCATCGACTTCGGTCCGACCTCGCCCCAGCTACGCTGCCTGAACAGCGGCGAGGCGGTGCTGGAACCGGACCTGAAGGCCGCCGCGGGCTGGCTCGCCCAGGACCCCGAGCACACCGCACGCCTGCTGGCCCACGTCCAGTCGCTCATCGCGGTGCCCCTGCTCGCCCGCGGTGTCCTCCTGGGCATCGCCAGCTTCTACCGCGCCGGGAGCTCCTTCGGTGACGACGACTGTTCGCTGGCCCAGGAGCTCGTCACCCGCGCCGCCCTGTCCATCGACAACGCCCGGCGCTACACCCATGAACGCACCATGGTCCTGGCCCTCCAGCGCCGGCTCCTCCCGCACGGGCTGCCCGACCAGGACGCCGTCGAGGTCGCCCACCGCTATCTGCCCGCCGAGTCCGACGTGGGCGGGGACTGGTACGACGTCATCCCCCTCTCCGGTGCCCGCGTCGGGCTCCTCGTCGGCGATGTCGTCGGACACGGCATGCTCTCCGCGGCCACCATGGGCCGGCTGCGCACCGCCGCGCGCAGCTTCGCCGAGCTCGACTTCCCCCCGGACGAGGTCCTCGTCCACCTCGACAACCTCGTGGGGCGCCTGGACCGGGAGGACCCCGACGGCAAGGGCGCCGGCGTCATCGGCGCGACCTGCCTCTACGCCGTCTACGACCCGACCTCGCAGCGGTGCCTGATGGCCCGCGCCGGGCACCCGCCGCCCGCGCTCGTCCACCCCGACGGCACCGTGACCTACCCCGACCTCCCAGCCGGGCCCCCGCTCGGGCTCGGGGGCCTGCCCTTCGACGCCGTCGAGGTCGACCTCCCCGAGGGCAGTCAACTGGTCCTCTACACCGACGGCCTCATCGAGGACCGCAACCGTGACGTCGACGTGGTCCTGGAGCAGTTGCGCGCGGCCCTGGCCCACCCGGAGCGCGCCCCCGAGGACACCTGCCAGGCGGTCCTCGACACCGTGGCACCCGCGCACCCGCACGACGACATCGCCCTGCTCGTGGCCCGCGTCCACGCCCTGGACCCCGAACGGATCGCCGCCTGGGAGCTGCCCGCCGACCCGGCACTCGTCGGCGAGGTCCGGGCGGACGCCATGCGGCGGCTGACCGAGTGGGGGCTCGACGAGACCGCGTTCGCCGCGGAGCTGATCCTCAGCGAGCTGATCACCAACGCCATCCGGCACGGCGCCGCGCCCATCCGGGTACGGCTGCTGTACGGCCACACCCTGATCTGCGAGGTCTCCGACGCCAGCAACACCGCTCCGCATCTGCGCCGGGCCGCCGGCACCGACGAGGGCGGACGCGGACTGTTCCTCGTCGCGCAGCTCTCACAGAGCTGGGGCACGCGCTACCTCCCGGAGGGCAAGGTCATCTGGGCCGAATGCGGGCTCGACGCCGCATGACGCGTCCGCGGCCCGTTGGAGCCGCAGCACCCCGTAAAATGCCCGAAATGCTGTAATTTGATCGAGTGCGCGACGCTCCCGACACGCCAGCGAAGGCGGCTTCGCCCTTCGGACCGGAGCCCTTGGTCCGTATCCGCGGGCTCAGCAAGCGGTTCGGCGGGACCGTCGCGCTGGCCGGGGTCGACCTCGATGTGCACGCGGGCAGCGTGCTCGCCTTCCTCGGGCCCAACGGGGCCGGGAAGTCCACGCTCATCAAGGTGCTCGCCGGCGTCCATCACGCCGACGCGGGGCAGATCACGGTGGACGGGCAGCCGCTCGGCAGTCCCGCCGCCACCCGCGGCATGTCCTTCATCCATCAGGACCTCGGTCTCGTGGAGTGGATGACGGTCGCCGAGAACATCGCCCTGACCACCGGGTACGGGCGCCGGACCGGGCTGATCTCCTGGCGCCGCACCCGTGAGCGCTGCGTCGACGCTCTGCGCATCGTCGCCGCCCACCTCGACCCCGACGCGCCGGTCTCCGGGCTCGCGCCGGCCGACCGCTCGCTGGTCGCCATCGCCAGGGCCCTGGCGGCCCGCGCGAAGCTCATCGTCCTCGACGAGCCCACCGCCCGCCTGCCCGCCGCGGACAGCGCCCGGCTCTTCCACGTCCTGCACGACCTGCGCGACCGCGGCCACGCCGTCCTCTACGTCAGCCACCGCCTGGACGAGGTCTACCAGGTCGCCGACGCCTTCGCCGTCCTGCGCGACGGCCACCTCGTCAGCCACGGCAGCCTGGCGGACCACAGCCCGGCCCGCCTGGTCCAGGACATCGTCGGCGAGGAGGAGCCCCCTGCCGCCCGCCCCACCCCCGCCTACCCACCCACGCCCCAGGCAGCAGGGGCACCCCCCGTCCTGACCCTCGACTCCGTACGCACTCCCCTGGCCGGACCCGTCAGTCTGGAGCTCGCGGGCGGGGAGGTGCTGGGGCTGGTCGGGCTCTCCGACGCCGGGCACATGGACCTGGGCCGGGCCCTTGCCGGCGACCGGCCGATCCTGGCCGGGCGGGCCGTACTGCACGGACGGTCGTATCACCCCCGTACGGTCGCCGAGGCCGTCGGCCTCGGCGTGGGGTTCGTGCCGGGGGACCGGCTCCGGGAGAGCTGCCTCGCCGAGTTGACCGTGCGGGAGAACCTCCTGGCCAACCCGCGTGCGGGAGGTGTGGCGGCGCCGCGCTGGATCGGGCCCCGGCGCGAACGCGCCACGGCGGCCGCTCTGATCGAACGGTTCTCGGTCCGCCCTCGCGACAGTGAGACCCCCATCGCCACACTCTCCGGCGGCAACCAGCAGAAGGCCATGATCGGCCGCTGGCTGCGCACGGACCTGCGGCTGCTGATCCTCGAGGAGCCGACCGCGAGCGTGGACATCGGCGCCAAGGCCGCGATCCACCGCCTGCTCGACGAGGCCCTGGAGGCAGGCCTGGCGGTCCTGCTCCTGTCCACGGACTTCGAGGAGGTCGCGAGCGTGTGCCGGCGCACCCTGGTCTTCGTCCGCGGGTCGGTGACGGCCGAGCTCAGCGGCAGGGCGCTCACCGTCGCCGGGCTCACCCGGGCCGCCTCGGCCATGCCCCCGTCCAGCGCCGCGACGAACCCATGACGACCCCCCGGACCCGACCGCGCCGGCCGGGCGGGCACCACATCGGCGCCTACGGCCTGCTCGCCCTCACCGCCGTGCTCTACCTGGTCTTCTCCCTCGCCCTGCCGAACACCTTCCCCACCCTGGACACCGTCGACTCGATCCTGTCCAACCAGTCGATCCCCGCCGTCCTCGCGCTCGCCGCCATGGTCCCCATCGTCACCGGCGCGTTCGACCTGTCCATCGGCTACGGCCTCGGCCTGGCCCACGTGATGGTGCTGCAGCTCATCGTGAACGAGTCCTGGCCCTGGCCGCTCGCCTGCCTCACGGTGATCGCCGGAGGCCTGGTCGTGGGCGTCCTCAACGGCGTCATCGTCGAGTTCGGCCGCATCGACTCCTTCATCGCCACCCTGGGAACCGGCAGCATGCTGTACGCCGTGACCGGCTGGATCACCGACGGCAGCCGGATCGTCCCCGGCCCGCAGGGCCTCCCGCCCGTGTTCACCGACCTCTACGACTCCTCGTTCCTCGGCCTCCCGGTCCCCGCCTTCTACGTGCTCGCCCTCGCGGGGGTCCTCTGGCTGGTGCTGGAACGGCTGCCGCTCGGCCGGTACCTGTACGTCGTCGGATCGAACCCGCGCGCGGCCGACCTGGTCGGCATCCCGACCCGCAAGTACACCGTCTACGCGTTCGCCGCCTCGGGGCTGATCGTCGGCTTCGCCGGTGTGCTGCTCGCGTCCCAGCAGCAGATCGGCAACCCGAGCGTCGGCCTCGACTATCTGCTGCCCGCCTTCGTCGGCGCCCTCCTCGGCTCCACGGCGATCAAGCCCGGCCGTCCCAACGCCCTCGGCACCGTCGTCGCCGTAGCCGTCCTCGCCGTCGGCCTCACCGGCATCGCCCAGCTCGGCGCCGAGTTCTGGACGGTCCCGCTGTTCCACGGCGGCACCCTGCTCATCGCCGTGGGCCTGGCCGGATACGCCGCCCGGCGCAGGCTGCGCGGCGGGGC
>NZ_JBHUQX010000591.1:0-4421 GCF_042674225.1 Streptomyces sp. NPDC056948 | reverse complement strand
GGGTTGATCCCGGGGCCTCGCCCTTTGCCATGCCTGTTCGTGGGTACGCAATCGCGTTCGTGCGACGCAACGCCGAAGGCCCGGTCCCACCAAGATCTTTGGCGGGGCCGGGCCTTCGGTCTGAGCGTTACGCCTTGCGCAGGCGGAACGTCAGGGACAGACCCTCGTCGCTGAAGGGCTCGCCGTAGGCGTCGTCCGCCTCGCCCTGCTCGAAGTCCGTCGCCAGGACCTCGTCGGAGATCAGGCCGGCATGGCCGGTCAGGGCCGCGACCGTCGCCGCGTCCGTGGCGGTCCAGCGCAGCGCGATGCGGTCGGCCACGTCGAGGCCGCTGTTCTTGCGGGCCTCCTGGATCAGCCGGATCGCGTCACGGGCCAGGCCCGCCCGCCGGAGTTCCTCCGTGATCTCCAGGTCGAGGGCGACCGTGGCACCCGAGTCCGACGCCACCGACCAGCCCTCACGCGGCGTCTCCGTGATGATCACCTCGTCGGGAGCCAGCGTGATGGTCTCGCCGTCGACCTCCACCGACGCCGTGCCCTCGCGCAGGGCCAGGGACAGGGCGGCCGCGTCCGCGTTCGCGACGGCCTTGGCCACGTCCTGGACGCGCTTGCCGAACCGCTTGCCCAGCGCGCGGAAGTTGGCCTTGGCCGTGGTGTCGACCAGACTGCCGCCGACATCGCTCAGGGTCGCGAGCGACTCGACGTTCAGCTCCTCCGTGATCTGTGTGCGCAGTCCGGAGTCCAGCGCGTCGAAGCCCGACGCGGCGATCAGGGCGCGGGACAGTGGCTGACGGGTCTTGACGCCCGACTCCGCGCGCGTGGCACGGCCCAGCTCCACGAGCCGGCGCACCAGCACCATCTGCTTCGACAGCTCCGGGTCGATGGCCGTGAGGTCCGCCTGCGGCCAGGAGGACAGGTGGACCGACTCCGGGGCGCCCGGGGTGACCGGAACGATCAGGTCCTGCCAGACCCGCTCGGTGATGAACGGGGTCAGCGGGGCCATCAGCTGCGTGACCGTCTCGACGACCTCGTGCAGCGTGCGCAGTGCCGCCTTGTCGCCCTGCCAGAAGCGGCGACGGGAGCGGCGCACGTACCAGTTCGACAGGTCGTCGACGAACGCGGACAGCAGCTTGCCGGCGCGCTGGGTGTCGTAGGCGTCGAGCGCCTGGGTGACCTGGTCGGTGAGCGCGTGCAGTTCGGACAGCAGCCAGCGGTCCAGGACCGGGCGGTCGGCCGGGGCCGGGTCGGCCTCGGACGGGGCCCAGCCCGACGTACGGGCGTACAGGGCCTGGAAGGCGACCGTGTTCCAGTAGGTGAGGAGCGTCTTGCGGACGACCTCCTGGATGGTGCCGTGGCCGACGCGGCGGGCCGCCCAGGGGGAGCCGCCGGCCGCCATGAACCAGCGGACCGCGTCGGCGCCGTGCCGGTCCATGAGCGGGATGGGCTCCAGGGTGTTGCCCAGGTGCTTGGACATCTTGCGGCCGTCCTCGGCGAGGATGTGGCCGAGGCAGACCACGTTCTCGTAGGACGACTTGTCGAAGACCAGGGTGCCGACCGCCATCAGCGTGTAGAACCAGCCGCGGGTCTGGTCGATGGCCTCGCAGATGAACTGCGCCGGGTAGCGGGCCTCGAAGGTCTCCTTGTTCTTGTACGGGTAGCCCCACTGCGCGAACGGCATCGAACCCGAGTCGTACCAGGCGTCGATGACCTCGGGCACGCGCGTGGCCGTCCGGCCGCACCCGTCCTGCGGGCAGGCGAAGGTGACCGCGTCGATGTAGGGGCGGTGCGGGTCCAGGCCCGACTGGTCGGTGCCGGTCAGCTCGGTCAGCTCGGTGAGGGAGCCGACGCAGGTGAGGTGGTCGTCCTCGCAGCGCCAGATGGGCAGCGGCGTGCCCCAGTAGCGGTTGCGGGACAGCGCCCAGTCGATGTTGTTGTCCAGCCAGTCGCCGTACCGGCCGTGCTTGACCGTGTCCGGGAACCAGTTGGTGTTCTCGTTCTCCGTGAGGAGACGGTCCTTGATCTCCGTGGTGCGGATGTACCAGGAGGGCTGGGCGTAGTAGAGAAGCGCGGTGTGGCAGCGCCAGCAGTGCGGGTAGCTGTGCTCGTACGGGGTGTGCCGGAAGAGCAGGCCGCGGCTGTCGAGGTCCTCGGTGAGCTTCTCGTCGGCCTTCTTGAAGAAGACGCCGCCGACGAGCGGGACGTCCTCCTCGAAGGTGCCGTCCGGGCGGACCGGGTTCACGACCGGCAGGCCGTAGGAGCGGCAGACCTTGAGGTCGTCCTCACCGAAGGCGGGGGACTGGTGGACGAGGCCCGTGCCGTCCTCGGTCGTGACGTAGTCGGCGTTGACCACGTAGTGGGCAGGCTCGGGGCTGTGCCCATTGGTTCCCTCGCTGACGCTCGGGAACTCGACCAGCTCGAACGGGCGCTGGTACGTCCAGCGCTCCATCTCGGCGCCCGTGAAGGTCTGGCCGGTGGTCTCCCAGCCCTCGCCGAGGGCCTTGGCGACGAGCGGCTCGGCGACGACCAGCTTCTCCTCGCCGTTCGTCGCGACGACGTAGGTGACCTCGGGGTGCGCGGCGACGGCCGTGTTGGAGACCAGGGTCCAGGGCGTGGTCGTCCACACCAGGAGCGCGGCCTCGCCGGCCAGCGGGCCGGAGGTGAGCGGGAAGCGGACGAACACGGACGGGTCGACGACCGTCTCGTAGCCCTGCGCCAGCTCGTGGTCGGACAGGCCCGTGCCGCAGCGGGGGCACCAGGGGGCGACGCGGTGGTCCTGGACCAGCAGGCCCTTGTTGTAGATCTCCTTGAGCGACCACCAGACCGACTCGATGTACGCGGGGTCCATGGTGCGGTAGGGGTCGTTGAGGTCGGTCCAGAACCCCATGCGGGTCGTGAGCTCTTCGAACGCGTTGGTGTGCCGGGTCACCGACTCGCGGCACTTCGCGTTGAACTCGGCGATGCCGTACGCCTCGATGTCCTGCTTGCCGGAGAAGCCGAGCTCCTTCTCCACCGCGAGCTCCACCGGGAGGCCGTGGCAGTCCCAGCCGGCCTTGCGGGCCACGTGGTAGCCGCGCATGGTGCGGAAGCGGGGGAAGACGTCCTTGAAGACGCGGGCCTCGATGTGGTGGGCGCCGGGCATGCCGTTGGCCGTGGGCGGGCCCTCGTAGTAGACCCACTCCGGGCGGCCCTCGGACTGCTCCAGGCTCTTGGTGAAGATCTTCTGCTCGTCCCAGAAGGTGAGCACCGTGTGCTCTAGGGCGGGCAGGTCGACCTGGGCGGGTACCTGGCGGTACGTCGGCGATGTCATCAGCGGGCTTCCTCCGGCGGACTTGCTGCCTTCCGTCCGGAGGGACGAGAGCTACGTCATTGCCTGCGCCGCCTTCGGCGCGCTCCCGCGGTACCACCCTCCTTGGCCCTCCGGTGCGGGGTGTGCGCCGGTGAGCCCCCTCATTGGGGTCGCGAAGCCGGTTCTACTGGCCGCTGCTGTTCGGCTACGGCTTTCCTCCGGCGGCTCCGGGGTGATCTTCACGTCGCGCTGGCCCCCGGGCTTCCACCGTCCCCGGGTCGCTCTGGGCTGCGTACGCCGCTACTCGTCCCCATCCACGCTTTTCGCTCCGCCCAGTGTACGGCGCCGGGCGGACAGCGGCCGACCGCTTTTCGGGGGCCGCTGGGGACGGGGTGGCGCAAGAGGTGATGTTTGGGTTTGATGACCCGAATGGAGTGGTATGGGTGTTCGGATCCTGGGACGTCCGGCTCGGCGGATTACCGGGCGGGGAGCTGGGCACAACGGATGCAGGTTCGCCGCGCGGCATGCGCGAGGCGGGCGAATCGGGCGGTGTGCCCCGTTGCCGCGGGACTCAAGTCGATTTATCGTCCCAGCACGATTCGCGAGCAAGATCACAATATGTGAAGGGGCCGCGGCCATGGTGGCGAAGAAGACCGCCGTACAGCAGCCGGCGTCCGGCAGGTCCGCGGAGGCCTCCGGCGGTGCGCCCAAGGACCCGGGCGGGAAGAAGACCGCCCGGGGAGGCTCGGCGGGGCGGGCGGCCAAGGAGGCGGCCGACAAGGCGACCGAGGGGACGAAGGCGGCTGTCACCAGGACCAAGGCGGCGGTCAGGAAGGTGACGGCCAAGAAGACCGCGGCGGGAAAGGCCGTGGCCAAGAAGGTCGTGGCCAAGACGGCCGGAACCAAGGGGCCGAGCGAAAAAGCTGAGGCCGACCAGGCTGCGGTCGAGAAGACTGAAGTCGAGAAGGCCGCGGTCGAGAAGACTGAAGTCGAGAAGGCCGCGGTCGAGAAGGCTGAGACCGGGAAGGCCGCGGACGAGAAGACGGACGCCGAGAGGACTGCGGCCAAGAAGGCGGCGACCAAAAAGACGGCGGTCAGAAAAGCGACGGCCAAGAAGGCCGCGGCGGGGAAGACCGCG
>NZ_JBHUQX010000590.1:0-4438 GCF_042674225.1 Streptomyces sp. NPDC056948 | reverse complement strand
CGGCAGGTCCGCCTGCGGCACCCCGCCCAGCGCGAGCACCGCCCGCACCCGGCGTTCCTGTGCCGCGTCCAGCGGATCGGCCCCGCTCTGCGGATCGTCGCCGGCACCGGCCCGCGGCGTCTCCCGGCCCCGCCGGGCCCTTCCGCGCAGCAGCACATCCACCCCCCTCGCCGTGTTTCTCCTACGACGCCGGCCCGGCCCGGAACGTTCGGTCGTCCTCCGAAGCATTTCCGGCGGGACGACAGAGGTGTACGTCACACTCCCGTGTGGCCGAGTCCGACCGGGGCAGGTGAGCTTGCGGCGCACGCCCCCTGTCGAATGAATTTCTCCAGCTCAGAGCGGTGGATACCGCAGGTCCGCAACCAGGGAGCGGGACACGTCGTCCCACTCACCGGACAGCGCGGGGAAAGAAGTGGACAGGTGGGCCGTGGTCGGCCGCATGATGGAAAAGCCTCGGCCAAGCAACGAGCATGTGAAGAGACGCAGGAGAGGGAGTCACCGTGAGGGTCGGAATCGTCGGAGCCACCGGACAGGTGGGCACGGTCATGCGCAGGATCCTCAAGGAGCGGAACTTCCCGGTCACCGAGCTGCGCCTGTTCGCCTCGGCCCGCTCGGCGGGCTCCGAGCTGGACGGCGTGACGGTGGAGGACGCGGCGACCGCCGACTACACCGGCCTGGACATCGTGCTGTTCTCCGCGGGCGGTGCCACGTCCAAGGCGCTGGCCGAAAAGGTCGCCTCCCAGGGCGCCGTCGTGATCGACAACTCCTCCGCGTGGCGCAAGCACCCGGAGGTCCCCCTGGTCGTCTCCGAGGTGAACCCGCACGCGATCAAGGACCGTCCCAAGGGCATCATCGCCAACCCGAACTGCACGACGATGGCCGCGATGCCGGTCCTGCGTCCGCTGCATGACGAGGCGGGCCTGGAAGCCCTGGTCGTCGCCACGTACCAGGCGGTCTCCGGCTCCGGTCTCGCGGGCGTGGCCGAGCTGCACGGCCAGACGCAGAAGGTCGTCGCCGACGCCGACCAGCTCACCCACGACGGCGCAGCGGTCGACTTCCCCGAGCCGGACGTCTACAAGCGCCCCATCGCCTTCAACGTGCTGCCGCTCGCGGGCAACATCGTCGACGACGGCCTGAACGAGACCGACGAGGAGCAGAAGCTCCGCAACGAGTCCCGCAAGATCCTGGAGATCCCCGAGCTGAAGGTCTCCGGCACCTGCGTGCGCGTCCCGGTCTTCTCCGGCCACTCCCTCCAGGTCAACGCCCGCTTCGCCCGGCCCATCTCCCCTGAGCGGGCGACGGAGCTGCTGGCGGACGCCCCGGGCGTCGTCGTCACCGACATCCCCACCCCCCTCCAGGCCGCCGGCCAGGACCCCTCCTACGTCGGCCGCATCCGCCGTGACGAGACCGTGGACAACGGCCTGGCCCTCTTCCTCTCCAACGACAACCTCCGCAAGGGCGCGGCCCTGAACGCGATCCAGATCGCGGAGCTGGTGGCGGCGGAGCTGAAGGGCTAGTCCCCGCGCACCTCCTGATCCCTGCGCACCTCATAGAGGAAGCACCCGTACTCGACGGCCCGGACGTGGACGAGCTCCACGGCCGGGTCGTCGAACGCTTCCGTGAAGGCCTGGGCGATGGCGGCGGGCTCGGTGACCAGCCGGCCGCCCAGGATGCGGCCCTCGGCGGAGTAGCGGCGGACCGTGCGGTGGCTGTTGGTGAAGGGCAGGGCGTCGGTGTCCGGCCCCGCGCACTCCTCGGCGTGGATGAAGACCGGGCCCTGTTCGTCGTAGGCGCCCGGGTCGACGCCCTGCTCCGACGCCCAGCGGCGCAGCGGGGCGTACGAGACCAGGGCGATGCGTTCGCCCGGTTCGGCGCGGCGCAGGCAGCAGCGGAGCGGTGAGCCACTCTCGGCGGTGGTGAACGGGGTGGTGGGGCGGCCCGCGTCGTCCGTCGTGCGGAGGTCCTTCAGGGCGCGCGGGGCGATGGGCAGTGCGCTGTAGGTCGTCGTCGTCATACTCCTCAGGCTCGCTCGCGGGGGCCCGAGGAACCGGCGGATTCCGGACGTCGCCCTCCCCCGGGGCGCCCGGCCCGTACGGCCGCCGGTTTGGTGCGGCGCCGGGACGGGGAGAGGGCGGCGGTACGGGAGTTCGCCCGTACCCTCGCCGGTCGAGGGGTATCCCTCGGAGACGCCCAGGTCGTCGCCCGATGCGAAGCCGCCGTGGAAAGATGGCGCAACCCACCCATAACGAGGAGATGACCGCGTGCCTGGCACAAACCTGACCCGCGAAGAGGCGCAGCAGCGGGCGCAGCTGCTCGCCGTTGACTCGTACGAGATCGAACTCGATCTCTCCGGCGCGCAGGAGGGCGGCACCTACCGGTCCGTGACCACGGTGCGCTTCGATGTGACCGCCGAGAACGGTGCCGAGTCGTTCATCGACCTCGTCGCCCCGGCCGTGCACGAGGTGACCCTGAACGGGGACTCCCTCGACCCCGCCGAGATCTTCGCGGACTCCCGGATCGCCCTGTCCGGCCTGCTCCAGGGCCGCAACATCCTCCGGGTGGTCGCCGACTGCGCGTACACCAACACCGGTGAGGGCCTGCACCGGTTCGTCGACCCGGTCGACGACCAGGCCTACCTCTACACCCAGTTCGAGGTTCCGGACGCCCGCCGGGTGTTCGCGAGCTTCGAGCAGCCGGACCTCAAGGCGACCTTCCAGTTCACCGTGAGGGCGCCGGAGGGCTGGACCGTCATCTCCAACTCGCCCACCCCGGAGGCCCAGGACAACGTCTGGGCGTTCGAGCCGACGCCGCGCATCTCGTCGTACATCACGGCGCTGATCGTCGGCCCGTACCACTCCGTGCACAGCGTGTACGAGAAGGACGGCCAGTCCGTCCCGCTCGGCATCTACTGCCGTCCCTCGCTCGCCGAGTACCTCGACTCGGACGCCATCTTCGAGGTGACCCGGCAGGGCTTCGAGTGGTTCCAGGAGAAGTTCGACTACACGTACCCGTTCAAGAAGTACGACCAGCTCTTCGTGCCGGAGTTCAACGCGGGCGCGATGGAGAACGCGGGCGCGGTGACCATCCGCGACCAGTACGTGTTCCGGTCGAAGGTGACGGACGCGGCGTACGAGGTGCGCGCCGAGACCATCCTGCACGAGCTGGCCCACATGTGGTTCGGCGACCTCGTGACGATGGAGTGGTGGAACGACCTGTGGCTGAACGAGTCGTTCGCCACGTACACGTCGATCGCCTGCCAGGCGGCCCACCCCGATTCCCGCTGGCCGCAGTCCTGGACCACCTTCGCCAACTCCATGAAGACGTGGGCGTACCGCCAGGACCAGCTGCCGTCGACGCACCCGATCATGGCCGAGATCAACGACCTGGACGACGTGCTCGTCAACTTCGACGGCATCACCTACGCGAAGGGGGCTTCCGTCCTGAAGCAGCTCGTCGCGTACGTCGGCGAGGACGAGTTCTTCCGGGGCGTGCAGGCGTACTTCAAGGCGCACGCGTTCGGCAACACGCGCCTGTCCGACCTGCTGGGCGCCCTGGAGGAGACCTCGGGGCGTGATCTGAAGTCGTGGTCGAAAGCCTGGCTGGAGACGGCCGGCATCAACGTCCTGCGCCCGCGGATCGAGACGGACGCCGATGGTGTCGTCACGTCCTTCGCCATCCGCCAGGAGGCCCCGGCCCTGCCCGCGGGCGCGAAGGGCGAGCCCACCCTGCGGCCGCACCGGATCGCCGTCGGCCTGTACGAGCTGGATGACGAGAGCGGCAAGCTGGTCCGCGAGGAGCGCATCGAGCTGGACGTGGACGGCGCGCTGACGGCCGTACCGCAGCTCGTGGGCAAGCGCCGTCCGGCCGTGATCCTGCTCAACGACGACGACCTGTCGTACGCGAAGGTCCGCCTGGACGAGCAGTCCCTGGCCGTCGTCACGGAGCACCTCGGCGACTTCGAGTCGTCCCTGCCCCGTGCCCTGTGCTGGGCGTCGGCCTGGGACATGACCCGCGACGCGGAGCTCGCGACCCGCGACTACCTGGCCCTGGTGCTGTCCGGCATCGGCAAGGAGTCGGACATCGGCGTCGTGCAGTCGCTGCAGCGCCAGGTGAAGCTGGCCATCGACCTGTACGCCGACCCGGCCGCCCGCGAAGCGCTGCTGGCCCGCTGGACCGACGCGACGCTGGCCCATCTGCGGGCGGCGGCGCCGGGCAGCGACCACCAGCTCGCGTGGGCGCGCGCGTTCGCCGCGACGGCCCGGACGCCCGAGCAGCTCGACGTGCTGGACGCGCTGCTGGACGGCTCGCAGACCGTCGAGGGCCTGGTCGTCGACACAGAGCTGCGGTGGTCGTTCGTGCAGCGGCTCGCGGCGGTCGGCCGGTTCGACGAGGCGGAGATCGCGGGCGAGTACGACCGTGACCGTACGGCCGCCGGTGA
>NZ_JBHUQX010000589.1:0-4448 GCF_042674225.1 Streptomyces sp. NPDC056948 | reverse complement strand
GCACTCGCGCTTCCCGCCCTCCCCTGTGACACCCCGCGGGCCCCTCGGCCCGCGTCGTACCAGGCCCTCAGTCCTGGTCGTAGGTGTGGAACCCCCGCCCGGTCTTGCGGCCGAGCAGCCCCGCCTCCACCATCCGCTGGAGCAGCGGGGGAGGAGCGTAGAGGGGGTCCCTGAACTCGTCGTAGAGGGACTCGGCGATCGACGCGACCGTGTCGAGGCCGATCAGGTCCGCGAGCCTCAGAGGGCCCATCGGGTGGGCGCAGCCCAGTTCCATACCCGTGTCGATGTCGGAGGCCGTGGCGAAGCCGGACTCCGCCATGCGGACGGCCGAGAGCAGATACGGGATCAGCAGGGCGTTGACGACGAACCCGGCCCTGTCCCGGGAGTGGATGACCGTCTTGCCGAGCGACCCGGTCGCGAAGTCCCGTACGACGGTCATCGTCCGGCGCGAGGTGTGCAGCGAGGTCACGACCTCGACCAGCGGCAGCACGGGTACGGGATGGAAGAAGTGCAGGCCCACGACCCGGTCCGCGCGGCCGGTCGCCATGCCCAGCCGCATGACGGGCAGGGAGGAGGTGTTGGTGGCCAGCACCGCCTCCGGATCCTCGACGATCTTGTCGAGGGCGGCGAACACCTCGGTCTTGGCGTCGGGGTTCTCCACGACGGCTTCGACGACCAACTGCCGGTCGGCGAGATCCTCCAGGCTGCCGGTGAACGCCAGACGGGCGAGCGCGTCCCGGGCGGCGGGCTGTTCCAGCTTGCCGCGCCGGACCGCCCGGTCGAGCGATGCCGTCACCCGTTCCAGGGCGGCGCGGGCCGCCATCGCGTCCACCTCGCAGACCGTGGTGTCGAGGCCGGCCCGTGCGCACACCTCGGCGATGCCGGCGCCCATCTGTCCGCCGCCGACCACTCCGACGCGCCGGATCCCGCCGCTCATGTCCCGGCCTCCGTCCGCTTCACCAGGTGCCGCGTGTAGGCGTCCGGGGTGAAGAACAGCGGCAACTCGCCTGTCAGCGCGGTCCGTTCGAAGAGGGCGCGGATGTCGTCGACGGGTGCCCACGGGTACTCGGCGCCCAGCGCGGCGACCTCGTCGTCGAGCAGTCGCAGCACCGTCTCCCGGTCGATGACGCGGTGCCGCAGCCACTGCCAGATCTGCACCCGGGCGATCTCGGCGGTCGCCGCGTCCTCCATCAGGCCGTACAGCGCGGCGGCGCCCTGTCCGCGCAGCCAGGCGGCGAAGTAGCGCAGCGCGACGGCGATGTTGGTGCGGACGCCCTCGGGGGTCGGCGGTCCGCTGATCCGGCGCACCGACAGCAGGTCCGCCGGAGTGACCTCCACGTCGTCGCGCGTGCGGTCGAGCTGGTGGGGGCGTTCGCCGAGCACGCCGTCGAAGACCTCCCGGCAGACGGGGACCAGCCCGGGGTGGGCGACCCAGGAGCCGTCGAAGCCGTCCTCCGCCTCGCGTTCCTTGTCGAGGCGGACCTTCGCGAGGGCGGCCCCGTGCGCGGCCGGGTCCTTGCCGGGGACCTGGGCGGCCATGCCGCCGATCGCGTGGGCGCCGCGCCGGTGGCAGGTGCGCACGAGCAGCTCGGTGTAGGCCCGCATGAAGGGCGCGGTCATGGTGACCTTGGCCCGGTCGGGCAGCAGGAAGTCGGTGCGGTGGCCGAAGGTCTTGATCAGGCTGAACAGGTAGTCCCAGCGGCCCGCGTTCAGCCCCGCGCTGTGCTCGCGCAGTTCGTGGAGGATCTCCTCCATCTCGAAGGCGGCGGTGATCGTCTCGATGAGGACGGTGGCGCGGACGGTGCCCCGGGGAATGCCGAGCAGGTCCTGGGCCATGACGAAGACGTCGTTCCAGAGGCGGGCCTCGTAGCGGTTCTCCAGTTTCGGCAGGTAGAAGTACGGGCCGTGACCGGCGTCGATCTGCCGCTGGGCGCAGTGGAAGAAGTACAGCCCGAAGTCCACGAGGGCGGCGGGCACGGGCCGGCCGTCGAACTCCAGGTGCTCCTCGTCGAGGTGCCAGCCGCGGGGGCGGACGACGATGGTGGCGAGCTGTTCGCGGCCCTTGAGGCGGTACTCCTTGCCCTCGGGGGTGGTGAAGTCGATCCGGCGCTCGATGGCGTCGAGCAGATTGAGCTGGCCGCCGACGATGTTGTCCCACGTGGGAGAGGTGGCGTCCTCGAAGTCCGCCAGCCAGACCTCGGCACCGGAGTTCAGGGCGTTGACGGTCATACGGCGCTCGGGAGGGCCGGTGATCTCCACCCGCCGGTCGGTCAGTCCGGGCGCGGGCGGCGCGACCCGCCAGGACGGGTCCGCGCGTACGGCGGAGGTGACCAGGGGGAACTCGAGCGGGGAGCCGCTCGCCAGGCGCAGGGCCTGCCGGCGGCGCTCCTTCAGCAGCGACTGCCGGCGCTCGCCGAAGGCCGCGGCCAGGTGGCCGACGAAGTCGAGGGCGGCGGGCGTGAGGATCACCTCGTGCCGGTCGCCCGGAGCCGTGAGAACGCGGACGTGGTGGGTCAGTGCGCTGGTGGACATGGGTGCTCCTGAGGGAGGGAGGAGAGCGGGGGCCGCACCGGGACGGTGGTACGACCCCCACGCGGCCGGGGCGGACCGGACGGCGTCCCCAAGGACGGCCTAGTGGAACTGCTCCTCCTCCGTGGAACCGGACAGCGCGGTCGTGGAGGAGGTGGGGTTGACGGCGGTGGAGACCAGGTCGAAGTAGCCGGTGCCGACCTCGCGCTGGTGCCTGACGGCGGTGAAGCCCTGCGCCTGCGCGGCGAACTCCCGCTCCTGGAGGTCGACGTAGGCGGTCATGCCGTGCTCGGCGTAGCCGCGGGCGAGGTCGAACATGCCGTGGTTGAGGGAGTGGAAGCCGGCCAGGGTGATGAACTGGAACTTGTAGCCCATGGCGCCCAGTTCGCGCTGGAACTTGGCGATCTGGTCGTCGTCCAGTGCGGCCTTCCAGTTGAAGGACGGCGAGCAGTTGTACGCCAGCATCCGGTCCGGGTACCGGGCGTGGATCGCCTCGGCGAACTCACGGGCCTGGGCGAGATCCGGGGTACCGGTCTCGACCCAGATGAGGTCGGCGTAGGGGGCGTAGGCCAGGCCGCGGGCGATGACCGGCGCCATGCCGTTGCGGACCCGGTAGAAGCCCTCCGCCGTGCGCTCACCGGTCACGAACTCGGCGTCCCGCTCGTCGACATCGCTGGTGAGCAGGTTCGCGGCGAGCGCGTCGGTGCGCGCGATGATCACCGTGGGCGTGCCGGCGAGGTCGGCGGCGAGCCGGGCCGCGTTCAGGGTGCGGATGTGCTGGGCGGTCGGGACGAGGACCTTGCCGCCGAGGTGACCGCACTTCTTCTCCGAGGCGAGCTGGTCCTCGTAGTGGATGCCGGCCGCACCGGCCGCGATCATCGCCTTGGTCAGCTCGAAGGCGTTCAGCGGACCGCCGAACCCGGCCTCCGCGTCGGCGACGATCGGGGCGAGCCAGTCGGTTGTGTCGCCTTCGTCCTCGGCGGTGGCGATCTGGTCGGCGCGCAGCAGTGCGTTGTTGATCCGACGCACCACCTGGGGCACGGAGTTGGCCGGGTACAGGCTCTGGTCGGGGTAGGTGTGGCCGGCCTGGTTGGCGTCGGCGGCGACCTGCCAACCGGAGAGGTAGATGGCCTGGAGGCCGGCCTTCACCTGCTGCACGGCCTGGCCGCCGGTGAG
This sequence comes from Streptomyces sp. NPDC056948, assembly GCF_042674225.1. NCBI lineage: Bacteria > Bacillati > Actinomycetota > Actinomycetes > Kitasatosporales > Streptomycetaceae > Streptomyces > Streptomyces sp. NPDC056948. Next base: position 743 of record NZ_JBHUQX010000589.1, on the reverse strand, counting down.
GGCGCCGAGGGCGTGGACGTAGTCCCGCTCGTGCAGTTGGCGCCACAGCCGCTCGGCGCCGCGCCGGGCCAGGGTCTGCTCCTCACGGACACTGCCGGACAGTCGTACGACGTCCTCGGCGGTGTAGGTGCGCTCGACGCCCCGCCACCGGGGGTCGGTGGCCCAGCGCCGCGCGAGTTCCTCGGCTGCCTGCGTCCTCGCCTCTGCCATGACTGTCACCGTCTCCTCGGTATGTACGGGATGCCAATCCTCACGTCGTCGCCGTGAGGGGTGGCACTGTGTGTCTCTGACTGGAGTGCGGCCCGCCTGCCTGCCGCGGGGCGGAGCTGAGCAATGCTTGCCCGGAAGCGCTGCCTGCTGCCGGGGTCTCCGACGTCAGGGCAGGAATCGTGCCCGGTGCAGGGCCTGTGCTGCCGGAGGTCCGGCGGGCCGCACTGAGACTCTGGCAGTGGCACTCAGTGCCATCAAGGGGGGATGGGTGCCAACTTCTGCGAATCTTCGGGGCCTTCATTGCCAAGTTTGCGAAGGGGGTGACTGTCTGCTGATCGCGTACGCTGACGGACGTCTCAGGGGAGGGCGGAGCAGGGTGAGCAAGATCTATGCGGGCGCGCGGCTGCGGCGGCTGCGCGAGGAGCGCCGGATGAGCCAGGCGGAACTGGCCCGCGTGCTGGCGATCTCGCCCAGCTATCTGAACCAGATGGAGCACGACTCCCGGCCGCTCACCGTCCCGGTCCTGCTGAAGC
>NZ_JBHUQX010000588.1:0-4450 GCF_042674225.1 Streptomyces sp. NPDC056948 | reverse complement strand
GTTTTGTCCTTGCCTTTGTCGCTCTCTACGCGGTGATCGCTGTCGTCCTGTTCGTGGGCGGCTCCGATGCCGCACAAGCCTTGGGAACACCGGCGGCCATTCTCATCGGCCCAGCGGTGGGAATCGGAGTGGTCCGTTACCGGAAGACGCGGTGAGGTGAGGCCGGGTACTTGAGCCGCACATCTCCGGCGGGGACGGAACAAAGCCGCCGTATGCCGAATCCAAGTGATGTCAGTGGTTGTCGCGAACGACCGCGGGTGTCGCGAGGCGGAGGACGGCATGGAACGACTCGATACGGGCGAACTGGCGGCCCGGACCGCACGGATGTTGGAGCGCCTCGCCACAGCGGCGGGCAAGAGGGCGCTGGCGGAGACCGAGTCGCGCCTGCGCGAGGCGGCACGCAGGCTCGCCGACGGCCGGATCGTCGTTGTGGTCTGCGGCGAGTTCAACCGCGGCAAGTCCAGTCTCGTCAACGCTCTGGTGGAGCGGAAGGGTCTCCTCCCCGTCGATGTGCTGCAGACCACCAGCGTGGTCACCACGGTCGGCTGGGGCCCGCAGGCGCAGGCCACGGCCCGCTTGCGCGACGCGGGCGGCGAGACCGAGGAACGGGCGATCCCTCTCGACGAGATAGCGCACTACGTGACGGAGAGCTCGAACCCGGGCAACCGGCACCGGGCCGAGCTCATCGAAGTGCTGTTGCCCCACCCGAAGCTGGTCGACGGCGTCACCCTGGTCGACACACCGGGCGTGGGGGGCGTCTTCCCCGAGCACACCGCGATGACCACGGGGTTCCTGGCCTCGGCCGACGCGGTGGTGTTCGTCGCCGACATGACCTCGCCGCTGACGGCGAGCGAACTGCGGTTCCTGGGGCACGCCGTCACCGCGACGGACTCCGGCCCCGACGAGGACGGGCTGCTCGTCGTCCTCACTCGGGCGGACCAGGCCGCCCCCGCCGACCGGCGCGAGATGCTGGCCAACACCCGCGCCAAGCTCGCCGAGCTGACCGGCCGACCCACGGGTGAAACATCCGTGCTGCCGGTATCGACCCGCCTCAGGCTCCGGTACCTGGGCTCCGGTTCCGACGCGCCGGACGAGGACAGCGGCTACCCCTTGTTCGAGGCCGTCCTCTGGAGGGGATTGCGGCGGCGCCGCGCGCGGCTGCTGCTGGCGCGCCCCTTGGAGGAGGCCGGTGCCGCGGTGCAGGCGCTGCTGCGCCCGCTGACGGCGGAACAGGAGGCACTCGCCCGCGAGACGGACGAGACGCTCGCCCGGATGCGGGCGGAGGCCGAGGCAGGGCAGCAGCGCATCAGCGAGTTGAGGAGCACCGGGGCACAGTGGCGCACGGGACTGCGGTCGCAGCTCAAGGACCTGCGCAGGGATCTGGTCATGGCCCTGCACGACGAACTCGACACCGTGTGGAAGCGCGTGTGCACGGAGTACCTCTACGACGAGGCTCTCCAGGACGACATGGACGAGCTGGCCGCGCAGGTGTCCGCGGCGTACGCGGCGGTGGCCGGCGCCACGGCGCGGCGCGCGGAGTCCCAACTGAACGCGCTGGTCAACGGATTCGCCCAGCGCCATGGCATCGGTCTCAGCCCCACCGCGAACAGCCGGATCGACGCCGTCGGCCCGCTACGGCTGGAACCGGACCTCGGTGCCGAGGAGCAGCCGGGAAAGGCGATGCCCATCGGCCGTGACGGTGCGTTCGGGGCGTCGATGGGTGCGGCGATCGGCGGCACCGTGTTCGGCCCGTTGGGCGCGGCGATCGGGGCCGCGGCCGGGCTGCTGGCGGGCCTGCTGCGTGGGGTCAAGGCCGCCCGTCACCAGGAGCTGCAAACGCGTCGCCGGAATCTGCGGGACCAGCTCGGCATGGCCCGCGGACGCCAGCAACGGGTCATCGTCCATGGGCTCGGCAACCTGCTGGACACCGCGGCCGACAGAGCGGAGCAGGAACTCGACAGCCTGCTGCGGCAGCAGACCGAGACCGTGGGCGACACCCTTGAACGGTTGAAGGCGACCGCCGACGCCACGCGCGAACAGGCCCGTGCCCGTCACGAGACGCTGGCGCAAGAGCACACGGAGCTGCTCGCCACCGGGCAGGAGGTGGCCATGCTCGCGGCCCTGGTCACCGAACTCGTCACGGAGGCAGACACGGACCTACCACCCGGGCCGCGGCTGAGGGAGGGCGGTGGAGACAGCGGAGCCGGGCCGACCGGAGCCGGGCCGACCGGGGCCGGGCGCGAGGGAGCCGGAGACGCGGAAACCGCGGATGAGGAAGCCGGACACGAGGGCCCCGGAGCAGGACCCGTCACCGAGGCCGCCACCACGGAGCCGGCCTCGAAACCCGAGACGGAGCCGGAACCGAGGCCGAAAGCGTGAGCGACTCCGCGGCTCTCCGGCAGGCCGCGCTGGACGTGCTCCGGGACAGAGCGACCACGGACGGTCTGCCGGAGCCCTTTCGCCGCACCCTGGCCGACCAGGCCGACCGGCTGTCCGCACCGTTCTCCGTGGCCCTGGTCGGCCGGGTCAGCGCGGGCAAGTCCACCCTGGTCAACGCGCTGCTCGGCGAGCGGATCGCACCCACCGGGGTCACTGAACTGACGATGACGGTCAACCGTTTCCGCCACGGCACCGAGCCCTCGCTGACCGTGTCTTATCTGGACGGCACCGTGATCCGGCACCAGCACCTGTCCGAACTGGAGTCGCTCACCGTACGGTCGGCGGACGATCCTGATCGGCAGGCGACGCTACGGCGGATCGACTACCTGGAGACCTGTCACCCGCACGGACAGCTCGCCGAACTGGAGATCATCGACACCCCCGGCCTCGACTCCTTCACCGGCCCGGAGTCGGCGTCCACACTGCGGCTCCTGGGCCGAACCGGACAGGACCTCACCGACTCGACGCTCGCGGAGAGCGCGAGGGCCGACGCCATGGTCCTGACGTTCACCGCGCGCGGCGCCCACCGGGACGACATACGGCTCACCGCCGCATTCATGACCCAGGTGCCCGGCCTCGGTCCGCTCAACACCGTCGGTGTCCTCAACAAGGTCGAACTGCTGTGGGACCCGGACGACGCGCCCGATCCGATGCGGCCCGCCGGGCGGGTCGCCGACCAGCTCATGCGCACGGCGGGGACCTCCCGGCTGCTGTACTCGGTGGTCCCGGTGGCGGGTCTGCTCGGCTCCGGGGCTGCCTGTATGGACACCGCCGACCTCGCCGGCCTGTCGCGGCTGGCCACCACGACCGCTCCGCGGCTGCTGGCCGAACGAGCGGCTGACAGCGCCGCGTTCACCGGCGCGGACACCGGTCTCCCGCTCTCCCCCGGGGAACGTGCCCGGCTGTTCGGGCGCTTCGGCGGCTGGGGCGTGGTGGAGGCGTGCCGGTTGCTGCGCGAGGGAGCCGACACCGTCGGCACACTGCGGGGCGAACTCCTCCGGGTTTCCGGAGTCGACGCGCTGCGCGCCCTGCTGCGCGACCACTTCGGCGGCCGGGCCGATCTCATCAAGGCCGCGCAGGCCTTCCGTACCGTGCCGCGTCTCGCAGAGCGGACCGCTCGGTCGCTGCGTGGTGAACCGGCGCGGGCGGTGGAGGCGGTGGCCGGCGCGCTGACCGCCGTGGAGCTGCGGCACTCCCAGGCGTACGCGGAACTACGGGCGCTGCGCGACCACTTCGAAGGACGGCTCGATCTGCCCGCCGAGCAGGCCGCGGAACTCCTCCGGGTGACCGGCGAGCACGGCACCGGCACGGCCGCCCGGCTCGGACTGCCCGCCGACGCGGACCGCGCGCTGCTGCTGCGCACGGCGCGCGCCCGGTTGGACCGCTGGCACGCGGAGTTGTCGGCGCCGACGGCGTACGGGGCCTCACGCCAGGCTCAGTCGACGGTACGTCAGGCATATGAGGCTCTCCACCACCGCATCGCCTCCGGGCAGGAAGGAACGGCCGAATGAGCCCGACCGAAACCCCCGCGGAAGCGGTCCTGGTCGTCGACTTCGGGACGACGACCACCCAGGCGGCTCTGGTGGAGGGTGACTCGATACGCATCCTGCACGAACCAGCCACCGGAGCGGTGTTCTGGCCCTCCTCGGTGCTCGCCGACGGGGCGGGCGGACTGCTCATCGGCTCCGTGGCAGAACGTGGCAAGCGGCTGCGCCCGACCCGCTACCGCACAGAGATCAAAAGGGATCTGGGCAGCTCCGTACCACTTCTGATCGGCGGAACTCCCCATCAGGCGACAGATCTTGTCAGCGCCGTGTTGCGGGCGGTCGCCACGGAGGCGCAACGCGTGCTGGGCCGGTCGCCGCGCCATGTGCTCCTCACTGTCCCCGCCGCGTACGGCCCCGCCGATCCGCGCCGCGACGCGATGATCCGGGCAGCGGCCGACGCCGGGCTCGACCGGGCGGAACTGCTCCTGGAGCCGGTGGCGGCGGCGTACTCCCTTCCCGTGGGG
>NZ_JBHUQX010000587.1:0-4455 GCF_042674225.1 Streptomyces sp. NPDC056948 | reverse complement strand
CTACAGACAGATGGGCCGCCCCCTTCCCCCCGGGGGCGGCCCTTCGCCTTACCGCACTCCTTACTTGGCTCCGAGAAGCTGCTCGATCGGGTCGATCGCGAAGTACACGAGGAACAGCGCCGAGGTCGCCCACAGCAGCCAGTGGACCTCCTTGGCCTTGCCGAGCACGGTCTTGATGACGACGTAGGCGAGGAAGCCGGCGCCGATGCCGTTGGTGATGGAGTAGGTGAACGGCATCACGGCGATGGTGAGGAACGCGGGGATCGCGATGTCGTACCGGTCCCAGTCGATGTGCTTGACCTGGGTCATCATCAGGAAGCCGACGGCGACCAGGGCCGGGGCGGCCGCCTGCAGCGGGACGATGGTGAGCAGCGGGGTCAGGAACAGCGCGAGGCCGAACAGGCCGCCGGTGACGAGGTTGGAGAAGCCGGTGCGCGAGCCCTCGCCGACGCCGGCCGCCGACTCGATGTAGGAGGTCGCCGAGGAGGCCGAGGCCGCGCCGCCCGCGACCGCCGCGGCACCGTCGATGAGCAGCACCCGGCCGAGGTTCGGGACCTTGCCCTCCTCGTCCAGCAGGCCGGCCTCGGCACTGACGCCGACGACCGTGCCCATGGTGTCGAAGAAGTCGGACAGGATCAGGGTGAAGATCAGCAGGACGACCGTGATGACGCCGACGCCGGGGGCGCTGAACGCGCCGAACAGGTCGAAGTCGCCGATGAGTCCGAAGTCGGGGGTGTCGACGAGGTTGCCGGGCCAGGACGGTGTGGTCAGGCCCCAGGTCTTGATGTCGGCGATGGAGTTGATCACCAGCGCCACCGCGGTCATGCCGACGATGCTGATCAGGATGGCGCCCTTGACCTTGCGGGCGAGCAGGCCGATCGTCAGCAGCACGCCGAGACAGAAGACGAGCATCGGCCAGCCGGCGAGGGTGCCGGTGCCGCCGAGCTGAACGGGCACGGTGGTGTTCGCGGCGTCCGGGATACGGCTGACGAACCCGGCGTCGACGAAGCCGATGAAGGCGATGAACAGGCCGATGCCGACGCTGATCGCCTGCTTGAGCGGCTGGGGTATGGCGTGCATGACGGCCTCGCGCAGACCGGTCACCACCAGCACGCAGATCAGCAGGCCTTCGAGGACGATCAGGCCCATCGCGTCGTCCCAGCTCATCAGCGGGGCGATCTGGAAGGCCACCACGGCGTTCAGGCCGAGTCCGGCGGCGAGCGCGAGAGGCAGATTGCCGCCCACGCCCATGATGATCGTCATGACCGCGGCCACCAGGGCGGTGGCGGTGGTGAGTTGGACGGCGTCAAGCTGGTGCCCGAACTTGTCCTTCGCGCTGCCCAGGATGATGGGATTCAGGACAAGGATGTAGGCCATCGTGAAGAACGTGGCGAAGCCGCCGCGTATCTCACGGCCGAAGGTGGACCCCCGCTCGGAGATCTTGAAGAACCGGTCGACGCTGTTCACCGCCGGTGGTGCGGCGTCGGACCGGTCGGCCACCTTCTGCGATTCGGACATGACGAGTGCTCCTCGGTACCTGGGTGATCGATGTGCGGATGCTGGCTGGATTGTCCTCGCGTTGAACCACGTTCAGGTTGTCTTCGTGTTACGGATTCAGAGTCCGGCCCGCCATACGCCGTTCGAAGCTCCGTACGAACCATCCTGAAGAACGCTGCTACGCTTCCCGATCTCGTCCGGGCCTCCCCCGGATGATCACATGTCATCTACATGACACGCACAGGCGCCCCCGCCCGGGGAGTGCCCGAAGCCGCTGCGAGGAGAGGTCGCCCGTGGGCACAGTCGTCGACGACGCCGCCTCCGTGGAGTTCCACGCCTTCTTCGAGCGCCACTACGCCGAACTGTCCCGCCTGGCCTACCTGTTGACGGGCGAGTCGGACACCGCCGACGACCTGGCGGCGGACGCGTTACTGGCGCTGTGGCACCGCTGGGACCGGGTGCGCGCCGCCGACCATCCGGCGGCGTACGCCCGCGGGGTGGTCGCCAACCTGGCCCGCACCCGCATCCGCAGTGCCGTGCGCGAGCGGCGGCGCATCGCCCTGTTCTGGTCGCAGCGCGAGGAGAACACCGAGAACCCGGATGTCGCGGGCGTGGTCGACGTCCAGGAGGCGTTGCGCAGGCTGCCGTTCCGCAAGCGGGCCTGTGTGGTGCTGCGGCACGCCTTCGACCTGTCGGAGAAGGACACCGCGCTCGCCCTCGGCGTCTCGGTGGGTACGGTGAAGAGCCAGACCTCGAAGGGAATGGCCGAACTGCAGCGGTTGCTGGGCACGAAGGGATTGCCGCAGCGCATGCACGCGGCGGTGGGCGCGCCCCGTTGCTCACCCGCCGTGGAGGGCTTGCGGGCGCGCACCGGTGAGGGCGGAGGGAGGGACCGATGACCATGCGGCGGGACGTGCACGACGAGCTGCGCGCCCGGCTGCACGAGGCGGCCGGGGGGCACGAGCCCGACCGGGAGAACATCCTGGCCCGGGTCGAGCGCGGCATGGCCGGTCCGGCCGCGTCCGCCCACCGGGCCACGCGTCCGCCGGTGTTCGGCTGGATGCGGGTGGCCGGTGCGACGGCCGCGGTGGCGGGTGTGCTGGCGGTGGGCGGTTACGCCGTCGCGTCCGCGGTGAAGGACGAGACCGCCCCGCAGCAGCAGGTGGTGGCGACGTCGCCGACGCCCACACCGTCGCCGGAGGCGACGAGCCGGGCCCCCGTGCCACCCGTGGATCCCACGCCGACCACCTCGCCGGAGCGCCGCGAGTCCGCCCCGCCGCCCTCCGGGAAGCCGAGCGCCTCCGTCACCGCGCGGCCGCCCGCCGCCGAGGACGGGCCGCTGTGGTCGGACGGCTCGGTCGATCCGCACAGCAACGACTTCTGGGCGCAGAGCAACATCACGATCAAGACCCGCGAGGAACTGACCGCGCTGACCGTGCGGTTGAGCGTCGCCCAGACCGGCGGGGTCTCCGACGCGGGCGCCTGGCGGTCGCTGCCCGAGAACGACTTCACTCTCACGGTCGGCGAGAAGGACGGCGCCCTCGTCTACACCTGGACCCTCAAGGAGGGCCGCAAGGTCCCGGCGGGCGAGTGGGTGTTCGCGGGCCAGTTCGACCACGACCGCGGGGGGCGCGACGCGGGCCAGGACCGCTACACGGTGACGGCCGCCGCGGGGTCGGACCGGCTGTCGGTGGGCGGCGGCTTCGCGGCCGCGGACGACACGGACGACGCCGGGGGCGACTCGTAGGGTCACCCGTTCGGCCCGCCTCCTCGCGCGGGGCGCCCGGCCGGGGTGCCGGGTGCGTCCAGGATTACGAGAGCCGCTACCTCGTCGACGGCACGGCGGCCGGCCGGCCGGCGCCGGCGACCGGGCCTGACGCGCGCGTGAAAGAAATCTGAAGACGTGGCAACCCTTTCCTCACCGGTGGCGACCACTACACGCAAGAACCACCCCCCACTCGAGGAATCGGTACATGACTGCACCAGCAGAACAGCGCGTCCGCCACCGCCGCAGCGTCGCCAAGCGGCGGGGTCTGATCGCCGGACTGTCCGCGTTCGGCATCACGGGAGCGGCGATCGTCACCACGTCGATGCTGTCCACCGCGGGCGCCGCGTCCTCCTGGCCCTCGGACACGGGCAGCAAGCCCGTGCCGAAGACCATCCCGGTCTCCGGTGTGCACGACGGCGGGATGAAGAAGTTCTACGGCAGCGGCGCGCTCGGCGGCGACAGCCAGGACGAGGGCCAGGACCCGCTCTTCGAGCTGGCGGACGGCGCCACGCTGAAGAACGTCATCATCGGCACCCCGGCCGCGGACGGCGTGCACTGCAAGGGCAGTTGCACGCTGCAGAACGTGTGGTGGCTGGACGTCGGCGAGGACGCGGCCAGCTTCAAGGGCAAGTCCGCCTCGGCGGTGTACAAGGTGATCGGCGGCGGCGCGAAGAACGCCGACGACAAGGTGCTGCAGTTCAACGGCGCGGGCACGCTGAACGTGTCCGGCTTCCAGGTGCAGAACGCCGGCAAGCTGGTCCGTTCCTGCGGCAACTGCGGGACGCAGTACAAGCGCACGGTCGTGCTCAACGACATCGACGTCACGGCGCCGATGAACTCGATCGTCGGCGTCAACCAGAACTACGGCGACACGGCCACGCTGTCGAAGATCCGCATCCACGGCGACAGCAAGAAGAAGATCAAGACGTGTGTGCGCTTCACGGGCAACAACACGGGCAAGGAGCCCACGGAGCTGAAGCCGCCCGGCCCGGACGGCAAGACCTGCAAGTTCAAGGCCTCCGACATCAGCTACCAGTGAGGCAGCGGCCCATGTGAACCTCCGGCCGGCCCGAATCCCCCCTCGGGCGGCCGGATGCCGGACGTCCGGGCCCCCAGTCGGACCTTCGGCACGCGACCCTTCGGAGCCCCCCTCCGGACGGTCGGACGGTACTGGCCGAGCCCCCCTCGGC
>NZ_JBHUQX010000586.1:0-4460 GCF_042674225.1 Streptomyces sp. NPDC056948 | reverse complement strand
GCATCCAGGTTTCCTGGACCACGTCCTCGGCGTCGGCGTGCGAGCCCAGCACGCGGTACGCGACTGCGCGCAGCCGATCGCGCTGGGCTTCGAACGCCTCGGTCACGGGGCCGGACGGGTGGGCGGTCACGGCTTTCGCGGCTGACGGAGCGAGACCCGGTTGCCGTCCGGGTCCACCGCCTCGATGCGGAGCCCGAACGGATAGTCCTGGGGTTCGGACTCTTCGAAGGTGACGCCGCGCCGGCGCAGGATCTCGAAATCCTTTCGCAGATCGTCGGATTCGAGGATCAGCGGACCGGGCGCGGCATGGCGGCCCGCGTCGGCCGGCTGTCCCGCGGCCGCCGCCTGCGGCCACAGGATGATCTGCACCGGGCTGTCGGGAACGCCGACGGTGAGGAAACGTCCGTCGGGCCCCGGGAAGTCGAGGCGCTTTTCCAGGCCGAGCCCCTGGGTGTAGAACCCCAGCGCGCGGTCCTGATCGGTGACGTAGATCGTCACGTACATGATGTTGGTCAGCATCCGGTTCTCGATTCACTCGTGGGTGCGACGACCGTTCGTATGCGGCCGTCGCACCTATGACGAGTGCCGACGGGAGAAGGTAACAGGACCGGTCCGCCGGAGCTGTTAGCCGGCGAACGGGGTGGAGGCATCGTGCGTGACGTGGACGCTGCCAGAGCCGATGCTGAGCACGCCCGTGCCCGAGCCGAACCTGCAGCCCGGCTGGGTTGCGGAGTTGGGTCTTGGGCCGTGGGGCCTGACCGACGCGGGAGCGGTGGTGCTGCGCTCGATGCGCGGCACCGAGCAGGACACGCTGACCGTCGGTGCCGCTGAGTGCCCCGGCACCGAGGTCACCGTCAACCCCGCCCCCCGATCCTGCCGGCTGGGGTTCCCGTGTCGAAAAAGCGCGGGACCGCCAGCGAGCGCCAGGACCGCCTACCGGCGCAGCGGTCCCTGGCCCGTCCCCTGAGCGTTGTCCTTAGAGGGACTGGTGTCGGTGCCGGACTGTGCTCACCGGAGGGGCGACACTGGCAAGGCGTGGACGGTCCAGGGCATCGACCTGACCTTGCCGGTGCTGCGGACCAAGCAAGCCGATGCCATCCGCTCACGACGAGGAACCACTGTTGACCTTGAGTCTTCGCGCCCTCGCGGCTGAGAGGCTGTCCTGATGTAGTGGCGCGGTCTGGCCACTCGATACGGCAAGACCGCCACGATGCCCCTGGCCGCACTCCACCTCGCGGCCATCGTCATCTGGTCAGCGAGGTGGCTGCCACGAACCAGCGGCGGGTGAGGCGGGTGAGAGTGACCCCGTTGGGGAAGGCGGTGCGCTCGGCGACGTCGAAGACGGTGGGATCGAAGGCACCGTCGAATACCGAGATTCCGGTACCGGCAACCACCGGATAGGTCTTGATCAGCAGTTCGTCAATCTCGGGCAACAGGGTGCCCGCGAGCCGGCCGCCCCCGCAGAGCCAGATGTCCAGGCCGGCGCCCACCTCGCCCTTGAGCTCGCGGACGAGGGAAAGCGGGTCGCTCGGCACGACGGTGACGGCCGGGTCGGTGTCCGGCTTGAGGGTGCTGGACACCACGTACTGGCGCAGGTGCGCGTACGGGCTGGTGATCCCGTTGTCGAGGGCAGGACGGTAGGTACCGAGGCCCATGACGACGGTGTCGAAACGCCGGTTGGGCGCGTCGGCGACACCGACGGCCGCGCGGTAAGCGGTCGGGATGGTCTCCGGGTACAGCGCGTTCATCCAGGTCGAGTAGGCGGCGGTCTGCTGCTCATCGCCCTGGGGGAAGAAGTCGAACTCGCCACCCGGGCCGGCGATACGGCCGTCGAGCGAGACACCGATGTAGTACACGAGCTTTCGCACAGCGATCCCCCACACGTAGTACTCTAATTGAAGTGGTTTGAACGTAGTACTACATTCGGAGTGGTGTCAATGGTGAGACGGAACGACCAGCGGCGCGCGGCCCTCGTTGACGCGGCGATCGAGGTGCTGGCCCGAGAAGGCGCACGCGGCCTGACCTTCCGGGCCGTGGATGCCGAGGCAGCCGTTCCCGCCGGCACGGCGTCCAACTACTTCGCCAGCCGCGACGACCTGTTCACTCAGGCCGGCGCCCGCGTGTACGAGCGACTCCAGCCCGACGAGGCCACCATCGCCCGCCAGCAGGCGGCCGGCCGCGACCGGGAGACCTACGCCGCACTGATGCGCGAGCTCGTCGGCCGCATCGCCTCCTTCCGCACCGGCTACCTCGCGCTGCTGGAACTCCGCCTCGAAGCCACCCGCCGCCCCGAACTGCGCAAGGTCCTCACCGAGCGGGTGCGGGCCGACGTCGACGCCAACGTCGCCCACCACGAGGCTTCCGGCCTCCCTGGCGACGCCATGGCCGTCAAGCTGCTCATGCTGACCCTGAACTGGCTGATCGTTGAGCAGCTCACCCTGCCGGACGTCTTCACCGAGGCAGAGCGCGAACAACTGGTGACGGCCGCAGTGGAGCGCATCGTGGCGCCGGAGTAGGCGGCTGGGGTCCAAACGTGGCCCCGCCCACCGTCTTCGCGACAGGCCACGCAGCGGCCCGGCGCGTGCCTCATGGAGTCGGGCAGCTGCGGCGCAGCTCGGCAGCCCAACCCCGGAGCGGGGCTTCGAGGGTGAGGTCGTCGCCGGGGTCCACGGTCTGGAGCAGCTGGGCGCACACGGTCGCTTCGGCGGCCAGGCCGGCGGGCCTGCCCAGGACGGGGAAAGCGTCCCGAACCCGTGCGGCGATGCCCGGCTGGAGCAGGGCGCAGGCGTAGAGCATGGCGGCGTCGAACCTCACCGGAGCGAGGCCCGGCCTTCCCGTCCAGGATCTGCAGGGGTGCTGTCAGGCTCACCCAGCGCAGGTCGCCGTGTGCGGTGGCCCAGCAGGGCGCCGTCGGGGCCCGGAATGCCGACGAACGCGGGGATCGCCCGGTCCCTGTACTGCTGACGTACGGCGACGCGGGCAGTGCCGGCCACCGACACCCTCTCCAGCACCCCGGCGAGCTCCTGCCACCTGGAGGCCGGCGGCGGAAGGTCGTGCCGGAGGACCGGGTCGTCGGACAGGACCGGCGCGTCGACGCGGGCCCGGGGGGTGGTGGCGGCGGGCCGGGCTCCCGGACGCGGAGCAGCTGCTGGACCGACCGGAGTGAGTGGCGTGGCAGGGCGGGCGTGCGCACCCGTACGCGGCTGCGTAGAGGGGTGGTGAGGCGATGGCCGTTGTGCGCCGGTGCACCCCCAGGGGGAACGACCCATTCCGGGATATTGACGCTACGTAGCGATCTACCGCTCTTTGCAGTTCGCGCCGGACCGGCGCGACGAGCCGAGCAGGGACTGATCACCCGTGAGCAACGCGGTCATCGAGGGCGTCTGGACCTCGACCACGGTCGATGACCCGAGGTACAACCCGACCGGTCTGGGCACCGACCATGTGGAATGGGGCGCCGGCACGAAGAGCGGCTACCGAACTCCGGCGGTTCCGTGCCGGTGAAGCTGGACGGCACCGAGTTCACCCTCGGCACGTTCACGCACGACAACAAGCCTCTCGACGGAGGCCTCACCGGCCGGGAGTTCGACGTTCGCCTCAAGGCGGCCATCACCTTCCAGGACCAGGCCGAGCACTACTTCAGCGTCCGCTTCCGCTCCACCACACAACGAGACCCACCCCCGAAACCGGCGGCTACCCCCTCAACAGCCCCGAACCGATCTGGCGCAACGCGGACGAAGACAAGGAAACGGCCCAGGCCCACCCCACTGACACAACGGACCACAGCCATCCGCCCCGCTGAAGCCGCCGTACCCGATCGTGACAGCCGTACCTCACAGAGACGGGCCGTGACAGTTCCTGAACCCAGTCCCGGAGTGAGGGCTTCGAGAGTCAGGACGGGCCCGGTACACGGTGCCCTCACCGACGGTGTCGTGCACGCCAGTTGCACCGATGTCGCTGCCGAGCTGCGCTCGACGGACCGGCGACGCCGGCAGCGCGTGACGGCCCAGGGCCTGGTCCCCCGTACATACCGGGCCGTCTCCTCCGGTTGACCGGCCGGCGACCAGCGCCCCCGGGCCTCGCAGGGACCCGGGCCGTGGGTCGGCCTGTGTCACTGACTCCCCGAAGGCGGATTCGACCGGCCGCCATTCAGTGACGTCCTGGTCGGACTTCTGCGGTTGGAGCGCCGGCTGACCGCCTCCGGGTGCCGTTCGTCGTCCAGGTAGTTGGCGTAGGCGACCCGGTTGGCCTTCGTCCAGGCCCCTGGCCCCGCTGTCCCATGCTTCGGCGACGGGTGATCCTGTTGATCACCTGTCGGCGATCGCGCCACCGGCCGCACCGGGGTTACGCAATGGCAGCACTCGCCGTCCGTCAGATCCCCCGTTGGCGCTTGCCAGCGAGGAACTCAGTTCGCGTGCGGTCGGCCGTCGCGGACCCATGTCACCACAACCAGAGCAGCG
>NZ_JBHUQX010000585.1:0-4468 GCF_042674225.1 Streptomyces sp. NPDC056948 | reverse complement strand
CGCTCTTCGGAGCGGAGACCACGCTCGTGCGGCCGCCCCCGCGGCGGTCGACCCGGAAGCGGAGGGACTCGCCCTCGCGGCCGTACGTGTGCTGGGAGCCGACGCGTTGCTGCCGAGCGCCCTTCTGCACACCCCGCCCCCGCCCGACGAACTCGCCGTGTTCCGGAAGGCCGTGGAGACCTACCCGCCCGGCGCCCACGCCGCCCCCACCGTCGTGTGGAGCCACTGGGCCATGCGACGCGCACTGCGGCGGCTCGACCCGGGCCACGCCGACGGCCCGGACGAAGAACCGGACGGCTGGCTCGAGGGCGCGAGCTGGCAACTCCTGACGCACCAGCTCGCGGTGCTGGCCGCCCTCGCCCTGCCCGGCGAGGACAGCGCCGTCGCCCGCGCCGCCGTGCACCGGCCGGTCGACGTCGCCCGCGGCTTCGTGCGCGCCGTACGCCGCAGGGACTGGCGGCAGGCGGCCGGCGCCGGACGCTGGCTGACCCTGCTGGACGGCGTACCGCAAACGCTGGGCCTCGAGAACGGCCTGGACTTCGTGGAGCTGATGGGCGGTCAGGACCCGCTCGTGGCCCTGCAGGTGAAGGCGGCACGGCGGATGCGGACGGGAGCGTTCGTGTGAGCGACGTACGGGGGCCACGGCAGGTGGCCGAGGACGCGCTGGCATGGGTGTCCGCACATCGCGAGCGGTTCGCGCTGGGCGAGGACGCGCTGGCCGCCGACGGACAGGTGAACCGGAGCTGGAAACCGCTCGGGGAACTGGCCCAGGTGTGCGCGACCGTGTCCCTGCACACCGCGCCCCCGGATCCGCTCCACGCGTGCGCGGCCGACCTCATGACCTTCGCGTGGCAACAGACCGGCCGGGGTGAGCTGTTCGTGTGCCTGCAACGGCTGGAGCCCTTCGCCACCTACCCGTTGGAGGTGTACGCCGCCATGGCCGCGGCGGGTCTGCGGCACCCCGGCTACGAGGCGGCCACCGCCACGGTGGCCCGCACCCGCGGCTGGCGGCTCACCGAACAGGAGCCCACCCGGCGCCTCGGCGTCCTGAACGCCGAGACCCGCAGCGGCATCCGGCAGTCCGACGCGATGCCGCAGGCGCTGCGGCACACCTGGCTGGCCGGGCTGCCCGAGCCCTGGACCTTCGAGCAGTCCTCCGGCTACTCCCTCACCCACGTGGTCTTCCACCTCACCGACTGGGGGCGCGCCGGGCCCGGGGGAGTACCCCCCGACGTGGCCGGCTACCTGGCCGACTGGCTGCCGCCCTGGCTCGACACCTGTCTGGACGCCGGGATGTGGGACCTCGGCTGCGAGCTTCTCGCCGTGGCGGCGAGCCTGCCGCTGCTGCCCGAACCCGTCGTCCTCGAGGACGCCTGGGCACGGGTCGCCGCGGTACAGCACCCCTCCGGCGCGATCCCGGAGCAAGGGGGCGGAACGGACCACGACGGCGGCCCGGACTTCCTCTCCCACTATCACCCCACCCTCATGGCCGCCTTCGCGGCAACCCTGACCACAGGGCGTCTCGAGGACGGAGCCCGGGCAGGTGCGCATCACCGGCCCGGCGGACAAGGAGTGCTGGGATGACCGACACCCGTCTGATCCACAACGTCGGGGCCGGCGCCCTGGAATGGCTGTGGGCCCACCGCGACGGATTCGAGCTGGAACCCGACGTCGACCCGGAGGTCGGTTTCCTGGAGCGCTTCAAGCCCATCGGCGAACTCGCCATGATCTGCAAGGTGCTGTTCCGCGAGGGGGTCGCGGGATCGCGCCAGGCACAGCTCGCCCGGCAACTCGTCGACCACGCCTGGCGCGAGACGCTGGACGGCGGCCGCATGCTGGTGCGCGGGCAGCTCACGGAGCCGATCTCCCCCATCCCGTTCGAGGTGTACCTGCCCTTCAAGGAACTCGGCTACAGCCAGCCGGAGGTGGAGCGGGCAGCCGCCCTGAACCACCGGCTGGACAGCTGGGTGGCGTTCGAGGCGACCCCCACCCGCCGGCTCGGACTGTCCGCGTTCCAGCGCCGGTTCGGCCTCCCGCCGCGCCCTCCGGAGGCCGAACTGCGGGACACCACCTGGCTGGCCCGCACCCCCGAGCCCTGGACGGTGGAAGGGCACATCGCCTACGACGTCACGCACAACGTGTTCCACCTGACCGACTGGGGAGAGAACCCGGACGGCCTGCCGCCCGCCACCGCCGACTACCTGGCGACCTGGCTGCCCGTCTGGATCGACGACTGGCTGGACCTGGAGCGCTGGGACCTGCTCGGCGAACTGCTCGTCGTCGACGCCTGCCTGCCCCGCCCCACCCTGGACGAACGGGCCTGGGAGGGCTTCGCCGCCGCACAGCAGCCCGACGGGGCCATGCCGGCCCTGCGGTCGATGCCCGAGGGCGCCCCCGACGAGGTGTTCGACATCGTCTACCACCCGACCCTGGTCGCCGCCTACGCCTCCGTACTGGCCACATCCCGCTCCCTGTCCCGCCTGGCCCACGCCTCATGAGGACCCGCCGGCACGCCTCGCGGCAGGACGAACCGCGCGACGCTCCTCCTGCCACGCCCACGGCCGCTCGCCCTGCCCCGCGCGTCCGGTCACCGGAACTTGCCCCGGACGACGGGTCGCTCGGCGCGCGGCTCGCTGACGCCGTCACCGCGGCCGACGCGCCGGACGTCGTCTTCGCCCTCTCCCGGCACGGCCGCAGCATCGTCCTGAGCGGCGGCACCGCCCCGCCTCCGCCGCTTCCCCGAGAGGACCTGCGGTACGAGATCGGCTCGGCCACCAAGACGCTCACCGGGCTGCTGCTGGCCCGGCTGATCCACAGCGGACGGCTGTCCGGCGGTGAACCGGCCCTCGCCTTCCTGGACAGGGGGCGGCCGACCGGTGCCGACCCGGTGACGCTCGCCCATCTGATCACCCACACCTCCGGACTGCCCGCCCTGCCGCCCGGCTTCCTCCTCCGGGCCCTGCCCGCCTGGCACACCAACCCCTACGGCCGCTTCCCGGCCGCCCGGGTCGTCGACGCCTTCCTGCGTCACCGTCCGCGCCACCGCCCCGGCACCCGGTGGCGCTACTCCAACTACGGCGTCGCCGTACTCGGACACGCACTCGCCGCCGCGACCGGCGCTCCGTGGCAGGACCTGCTCACCGGCCAGGTCCTGCACCCGCTCGGCCTGAACGGCACGACCCTGCGCGCGGACGACTCAGGGCTCGACGCACTCGGGCACGGCGAGGACGGACAGTCACCCGTGCCCCCCTTCGACGCCGGAGGCTTCCAGGCGGCGGGTGCCGTACGGGCCACGCCGCACGACCTGCTCACCTTCCTCGAGGCCCATCTGGACCCCACCGGCCGATCACCACAGCTCACCGCGGCCCTGCGTGAGGTGCGCCGCCCCGTGCTCCGCCGGGGCATCGGGCACCGGCACGTCCACACCACGGCCTGGTTCTGTCACCCGACCGGCGGCGGACCGATGTACTTCCACAGCGGAGCGACCCTCGGCCAGCAGGCGTTCCTGGGCTTCCGCCCCGACACCGGCACGGCCCTGGCCGCGGTGTGCACCCGCCGCTTCCGCGCCCACGACCCGTTCCTGGCCACCGCGTACGCGCTGCTGACGGAGGAGTAGCGGGCCAGGCCCGGCGCCCACGGCACGTGCCGCGCCGGCGCCGGACGGCCCTGACTCTTCGTCACACCCGCTGCCACAGGGCCGGGGTGCGGGTGGGCGCCCAGGCACCCTGGGCCTGGTGGGTCTGCAGGCACCGATAGCGCACCCCGGCGTGACTCACCGTGACACCGGCCTCGTAGACACGGCCGGCGGCCCACGTCTGCGCGACGTTGCCCTGCGGTGCCGCGGCTTCGACGGCGGCGGTCTTCAGAGTGAGCCCGAAGTTGCCGAGCAGCGGATTGATCGGCTGGAAGAACGTCGTGCCCCCGCTCTTGCAGTCGCCCGTACCACCGGACGTCACGCCCTGCGCCTGGACGCCCGCGACATAGGGCCCGCCGGAGTCGCCCGGCTCGGCGCACACCGTCGTCCGGGTCAGCCCGTCCACCCTGCCCTCGGCGTAGCTGACACTGGCGTCGTGCTGCTCGATCTTGCCGCAGTGCCACCCGGTGGTGGAGCCGGAGCGGCAGACGGCGGCCCCGACGAGCGCCTGCACCGAGCCGGTGACCTGCACCTTCTGCTCGCCCTCGACCTTCACGTTCGCCGTGGTCGTCCACTGGTCGTTGACGGCCACCCACGACATGTCCTTGCCGGGGAACGTGGAGGCCTGGAACGCGCCCTGCTCCGCCTGGTTGAACCCGGTCGTCGTGGCGCCCTTCTTGCCGCAGTGGCCCGCCGAGGCGAAGCCCTGCTGCGCGCCCTTGGTGACGGAGAATCCGATGGAGCAGCGGGCGCTGCCGTTGATGTAGTAGGCGTCGCCGCCGGTGATCTCCGCCATGAGGCGCGGCCGGTCCGCCGTCACCGTGACGCCCACGC
>NZ_JBHUQX010000584.1:0-4468 GCF_042674225.1 Streptomyces sp. NPDC056948 | reverse complement strand
CCGCTGCTCGGCTGCCTACTGCGCGCCGGGGCGCACCAGCCCGCTCTCGTACGCGTACACCGCGGCCTGCACCCGGTCGCGCAGGCCCAGCTTGGTCAGCACGTGCCCGACGTGCGTCTTGACGGTGGTCTCGCTGACGAACAGGTCGGCGGCGATCTCGGCGTTGGACAGTCCGCGCGCCACCAGCTTCAGCACCTCGACCTCGCGGTCGGTGAGCGTGTGCAGCGTGTCCGGCACCGGCTCGTCACCGGAGGGCAGATGCGTGGCGTACTTGTCGAGCAGCCGGCGCGTGATGCTCGGCGCGAGCATCGCCTCGCCCGCGGCCACGACCCGGATCGCCTGCACCAGCTCGATGGCCGGGGCGTCCTTCAGCAGGAAGCCGCTGGCACCGGCGCGCAGTGCCTCCACCACGTACTCGTCGAGGTCGAAAGTGGTCAGCACCAGCACCTTCGCCGGGCCGTCCCGCTCGGGGCCCGTGATCTGCCGGGTCGCCTCCACACCGTCCATCCGCGGCATGCGGATGTCCATCAGGACCACGTCGGGCTGCAGGGCCCGCACTTGGTCGAGCGCCTGGAGGCCGTCTCCGGCCTCGCCGACGACCGCGATGTCCTGCTCGGCCTCCAGAATCATCCGGAAGCCCGTGCGGAGCAGCGGCTGGTCATCGACCAGTAGGACGCGGATGGCCACGTAAGTCTCCTTCGCCTAGTCCGGCCCCATTCTGCCCTGCGCGGGCCCGCCGGACTCCGCCGCCCTCACCGGCAACGGGTAGGGCGGGGGAGTGCCGCCGAACTCCGGGCAGTGCGCCTGGTGGTCGCACCAGCCGCACAGCTTCGTGGGGCGCGGCCGCCAGTCGCCCGTCTCCGTCGCCTGCCGGATCGCCTCCCACAGCGCCAGCAGCTTGCGCTCGACCCGCTCCAGGTCGGCGAGGACCGGGTCGTACGTCAGCACCTGACCGCTGCCCAGATAGACGAGCTGGAGCCGCCGCGGCACCACGTTCTTCAGCCGCCAGACCACGAGGGCGTAGAACTTCATCTGGAACAGGGCGCCCTCGGAGTACTCGGGCCTGGGGGCCTTCCCCGTCTTGTAGTCGACGATCCGGACCTCGCCCGTGGGGGCCACGTCGACCCGGTCGATGATCCCGCGCAGCCGCAGCCCGGAGTCCAGCTCGGTCTCGACGAACAGCTCCCGCTCGGCCGGCTCCAGCCGGCTGGGGTCCTCCAGGGAGAACCAGCGCTCGACGAGCTGCTCCGCCTCGCCCAGCCAGCGCGCCAGCCGCTCGCCCTGCGGATCGTCCGCGAACAGCTCCACGACCTCCGGCCGCGACTCGCGCAGCCGGTCCCACTGGCCCGGGATCAGCGACTTCGCCCGGGGCGCCGTGCGCTCGGCCGCCGGGGCGTCGAAGAGCCGCTCCAGGACCGCGTGCACCAGCGTGCCCCTGGTCGCCGCTTCGCTGGGCTTCTCCGGCAGCCGGTCGATGACTCGGAAGCGGTAGAGCAGCGGGCACTGCATGAAGTCACTCGCACGCGAGGGGGACAGCGACGAGGGCGGTATGGCCGTGGGGGCGGGCACGGCCGCCGTCTCCACCGCCGTCTCGATGACCGCTTCCACGGACCCGGCCGGGACCGGCGGATCCACCGCCGCGGCAGGGCTGCTGTCGGGCTGCGCCGCGCCCTCGGTGCTCGTCTCCATGCCCCAGACCATACGGCCCGCCACTGACAGTGACCCAGCCGCGGTCGGGCCGTGTGCGACGCCGGGAGCCGGGAAGGGAGGGGAGGGACGGGAAACACAGGGGTGCCGGGGCGGAACGCACCTCGACGGACGCATACCATCGACTCGAGACCCTCCCGGCCGGCAGGCGCGGGAGACGCTGCGAACGAGGGGACACCGGTGGACGAGAGCGGCGGGCGCGGGCAGCCGCGGTCCGGCAACGACGAGTCGGCCGAGCGCCACGCAGGGGCTCCGGCCCGGGCCACCGACCCGACCCCCGCCGACGAACAGTCCACGGACGGAGGGCGCTTCACCCCCGAGAAGCACGACGACGCCCCGGCGGCAGGCCCCACGCCGACGCCGCCGGCCGGGCCGGACGGGCCCGAGGACGACTCCGCCGCGGACCAGGACTCCGGCGCGGCCGAAGGAGACCGTCCGTCGTTGCGGAAGCCCGGCCCGACGGACGACTCCGCGACCGGCCGGAACGCTGGTGCGGCCCCCTCCCCGGACCCCGGCGCCCCGGACCCCCCGCCGCAGCCCTCCACCCCTGACTCGAACAGCCGTACCGAGCCCGCCGCGCCCGGCACCGGCGACCGCCCCCTCGCCCACTCCGCCGACGGCAAGGGACCCGCCCCCCAGCGTCCGGAGCCCCGGGGCGGCCTGCTCATGGGACGGCCCTTCGGGGTGCCCGTGTACGTCGCGCCGAGCTGGTTCCTCGTCGCCGCGCTGATCACCTGGGTGTTCGGCGGGCAGCTGGAGCGCGTGCTGCCCGAGCTCGGCGCCGCCCGGTACCTGGTCTCCCTGTTCTTCGCGGTCGCCTTCTACGCCTCCGTGCTCGTCCACGAACTCGCCCACACCGTCGCCGCCCTCCGCTTCAAGCTCCCGGTCCGCCGCATCCAGCTCCAGTTCTTCGGCGGCGTCTCCGAGATCGAGAAGGAGGCCGAGACCCCCGGCCGCGAGTTCGTGCTCGCCTTCGTCGGGCCCCTGCTCTCGCTCGTGCTCGCGGGCGTCTTCTACCTCGCCATGCAGACCGTGGACCCCGGCACCGTCCCGGGCGTCCTGCTGGCCGGCCTGATGATCTCCAACCTCATCGTGGCCGCGTTCAACCTCCTGCCCGGTCTGCCCCTCGACGGCGGCCGCATGCTCCGCGCCGTCGTCTGGAAGATCACCGGCAGGCCGATGACCGGCACCGTCGCCGCCGCCTGGGTCGGCCGCGCCCTCGCCGTCTCCGTCCTCATCGGCCTGCCCCTGCTGACCCAGTCCGGCGCCCTCGGCTCCGACGCCGTCGACAACGTCGGCATGGACACCGTCCTGGACGCCCTGCTCGCCGCCATCCTCGCCGCGATCATCTGGACCGGCGCCGGCAACAGCCTGCGCATGGCCCGGCTGCGCGAGCACCTCCCCGAGCTGCGCGCCCGTGCGCTCACCCGCCGCGCGGTCCCCGTCGAGACCCACACCCCGCTCTCGGAGGCACTGCGCCGCGCCAACACCGCCGGAGCCCGCGCCCTGGTCGTCGTCGACGCCGACGGCAAACCCCTCTCCCTGGTCCGCGAGGCCGCGATCGTCGGCGTACCCGAACACCGCCGCCCCTGGGTCGCGGTCAGCGGCCTCGCCCAGGACCTCACCGACGGCATGCGCGTCTCGGCGGAACTGTCGGGGGAGGAGCTGCTCGACGCCCTCAGGGCGACGCCCGCCACCGAGTACCTCGTCGTCGAGGAGACCGGTGAGATCTACGGCGTCCTGTCGGCGGCCGATGTGGAGCGGGCCTTCGTGAAGGCCATGGCAAGGCCCAGCTGAAGTGGTCGGCGCCCCCTCCGGGGACCGGTAGGCTGTTCACATGTCCGAACCGACCGGTGCCGCCCGCAGGCGCGGGCCCTTCAAGGTCGGGGACCAGGTACAGCTGACCGACCCCAAGGGCCGCCACTACACGTTCACGCTCGAGGCCGGGAAGAACTTCCACACCCACAAGGGTTCCTTCCCCCACGACGAACTGATCGGCGCTCCCGAGGGCAGCGTTGTCCGCACCACCGGTAACGTCGCCTACCTCGCGCTGCGCCCCCTGCTCCCCGACTACGTCCTCTCCATGCCCCGCGGGGCAGCCGTCGTCTACCCGAAGGACGCGGGGCAGATCCTCGCCTTCGCCGACATCTTCCCCGGCGCACGCGTCGTCGAGGCCGGCGTGGGCTCCGGCTCGCTGAGCAGCTTCCTGCTGCGCGCCATCGGCGACCACGGCATGCTGCACAGCTACGAGCGCCGCGCGGACTTCGCCGAGATCGCCCAGGCGAACGTCGAGCGCTACTTCGGCGGCCCGCACCCCGCCTGGCAGCTCACCGTCGGTGACCTCCAGGACAACCTGTCCGACGCCGACGTGGACCGCGTCATCCTCGACATGCTCGCCCCCTGGGAGTGCCTGGAGGCCGTCTCCAAGGCGCTCGTCCCCGGCGGCATCCTGTGCTGCTACGTGGCGACCACCACCCAGCTCGCCCGGACCGTCGAGTCCATCCGCGAGATCGGCTGCTTCAACGAGCCGAGCGCCTGGGAGTCGATGATCCGCAACTGGCACATCGAGGGCCTGGCCGTCCGCCCGGACCACCGGATGATCGGCCACACCGGCTTCCTGCTCACCGCCCGCCGCCTCGCCGACGGCGTCGAGCCGCCCATGCGCCGTCGCCGCCCCGCCAAGGGCGCCTACGGCGAGGACTACTCCGGCCCCAACGCCGACGGCGGCACCGGCCGCTGAGGCGACCCCGCTGCCGCCCAC
>NZ_JBHUQX010000583.1:0-4469 GCF_042674225.1 Streptomyces sp. NPDC056948 | reverse complement strand
GCGCACAAGCGCCTGCCCGCCCGTTGTCGTTTGCTTAGCTGCGGGCAATCGTGCCTCCCCCAGTGCCTTAAGGGCCTGGGAGGTGCCCCCAGGGCGGCACGGGTGGGCGCAGCGGCACCCCGCTCCGCCGGGCTGCGCACCCACCCGGCCCCAGCACCAACGCCGGGTGCCCGACACCCCACAACAACTGGACCGACCCGCCCGGCTCCCTACCGCCGCCGCAGATCCGCCACCCGAGCCCGCTCGGCCCCAGGACTCTGCTCCCCCAGCATCGCGGCGGACCGCAACCCACCCCCCGCACCAGGAACCTGCCGCCGAGGCCCGGGCAACGGCACGTCCCGACGCTGCTGGCGCGCCGGGACGGACTCCCCCCCCGGCCCGGCCGCCCCCACCGAACCCCCCTGCCCCCCGGCCACGGCGATCTGCACGCCCTGGTCGGCAAGCGCCTGGAGCTCGGTGGCCGCACGGTCGTCATGCGCGGGCGGCTCGTCCGTCACGAGGCGGGTGATGAGATCCGTGGGCACGGTCTGGAACATCGTGTCCGTCCCGAGCTTCGTATGGTCGGCAAGGACCACGACCTCCGCGGCCGCCTGCACCAGCGCCCGATCGACGGACGCCGACAGCATGTTGGACGTGGACAGCCCGCGCTCGGCGGTCAGACCGCTCCCGGACAGGAAGGCCCGCGACACCCGCAGCCCGTGCAGGGACTGCTCGGCACCACTGCCGACCAGGGCGTAGTTCGAACCGCGGAGCGTACCGCCGGTCATCACGACCTCGACCCGGTTGGCATGGGCCAAGGCCTGAGCCACCAGCAGCGAGTTGGTGACGACGGTCAGTCCGGGCACCCGGGCGAGCCGGCGCGCCAGCTCCTGGGTCGTCGTACCCGCCCCGACCACGATCGCCTCGCCCTCTTCCACGAAGTTCGCGGCGAGGTCGGCGATGGCGGTCTTCTCGGCGGTCGCGAGATGGGATTTCTGCGGAAAGCCGGACTCCCGCGTGAAACCGCCCGGCAGTACCGCACCGCCGTGCCGGCGGTCGAGGAGTCCTTCTGCCTCCAGCGCGCGCACGTCCCGCCGTACGGTCACTTCGGAGGTCTGGACGACGCGGGCGAGCTCACGGAGCGACACGGCCCCGTTCGCTCGCACCATTTCGAGGATCAATTGGCGACGTTCTGCAGCGAACACGAAACTGACAGTAACGCCAGCGACCGTCTGCTTTCAGCAGTTTGCGCTGAATAGCAGAAGATGTTCGCACGGAGCAGCGGGAAGTGGTATAGAGCCTAGTCCCGCCGCCTATGCCATACACATGGTCGAATACTCCCCGTGACCAGCGAGGAGCCGGTTTCGGCCTCAGCCCTCGCCGGTCTCCTTGCGCGTGTGCAACTGCCGTGCCACCTCGGCGATCGAGCCCGACAGCGACGGGTAGACGGTGAAGGCGTTCGCGATCTGCTCGACGGTCAGATTGTTGTCGACCGCGATCGAGATCGGGTGGATCAGTTCCGAGGCCCGCGGCGCCACGACGACGCCACCGACCACGATCCCGGTGCCCGGCCGGCAGAAGATCTTGACGAAGCCGTCGCGGATGCCCTGCATCTTGGCGCGCGGGTTGCGCAGCAGCGGCAGCTTCACGACCCGGGCGTCGATCTTCCCGCCGTCGACGTCCGCCTGGGTGTAGCCGACGGTGGCGATCTCCGGGTCGGTGAAGACGTTCGACGACACGGTCTTCAGGTTCAGCGGGGCCACGGCGTCGCCGAGGAAGTGGTACATCGCGATCCGCCCCTGCATGGCGGCCACGGAGGCGAGGGCGAACACGCCCGTCACGTCGCCGGCCGCGTACACGCCGGGAGCGGTCGTACGGGACACCTTGTCGGTCCAGATGTGGCCGGAGTCGCGCAGCCTGACCCCGGCGTCCTCCAGTCCCATGCCCGCGCTGTTGGGCACGGCGCCGACGGCCATCAGACAGTGCGATCCGGTGATGACGCGCCCGTCGGAGAGGGTCACCTCGACCCGGTCCCCGACCCGCTTGGCGGACTGCGCCCGGGTACGCCCCATGACGTTCATGCCGCGCCGCCGGAAGACGTCCTCCAGCACGGCGGCCGCGTCCGGGTCCTCGCCCGGCAGCACGCGGTCCCGCGACGACACGAGCGTCACCCTCGAACCCAGCGCCTGGTAGGCACCCGCGAACTCGGCACCGGTCACACCCGACCCGACCACGATCAGCTCCTCGGGGAGCTCGTTCAGGTCGTACACCTGGGTCCAGTTCAGGATCCGCTCACCATCCGGCAGCGCGTCGGGCAGCTCACGCGGATGCCCACCGGTAGCGATGAGCACCGCATCAGCCGTAAGAGTCTCCTCACTCCCGTCAGCGGCACGCACCACCACCTTCCGCGACCCGTCGAGCGCCTGCATGCCCTCCAGCCGCCCGCGCCCGCGCATGACACGCGCCCCGGCACGCGTCACGGAGGCGGCGATGTCGTGCGACTGGGCGAGCGCGAGCCGCTTCACACGCCGGTTGACCTTCCCCAGGTCGACGC
This sequence comes from Streptomyces sp. NPDC056948, assembly GCF_042674225.1. Taxonomy (NCBI): domain Bacteria; kingdom Bacillati; phylum Actinomycetota; class Actinomycetes; order Kitasatosporales; family Streptomycetaceae; genus Streptomyces; species Streptomyces sp. NPDC056948. The sequence goes on along the minus strand of NZ_JBHUQX010000583.1, from coordinate 1,936 downwards.
CCACCACCCGGGCGGACTGCTCCATGGGCGGGGTGTCGTCCGCGACGATGATCCCCAGCTCCTCGTACGACGAGTCGAAGGTGGTCATCACCTCGGCCGTCGCGATCAGAGTCTTCGACGGTACGCAGTCGGTGAGCACCGACGCCCCGCCCAGACCGTCGCAATCGACGACGGTCACCTCCGCGCCGAGTTGAGCGGCCACCAGCGCCGCTTCATATCCGCCGGGTCCGCCACCGATGATCACGATCCGAGTCACGTACTCCATTGTCCCGCACCCCTCAACGCGATACCGCCCGGGGGCCCGCCGCGATGCGGCTCCGTTACGCGAGTGACTCGAGTCCGCCTGCCGTACCCTTCCCCCATGTCGCTCTACGCCGCGTACGCCGGCAACCTCGACGCGCGGCTGATGTCCCGCCGCGCCCCGCACTCGCCGATGCGCGCCACCGGCTGGCTGAACGGGTGGCGGCTGACCTTCGGCGGCGAGCACATGGGCTGGGAGGGCGCCCTGCCGACGATCGTCGAGGATCCCCTCTCCCAGGTCTTCGTCTCCCTGTACGACATCGCCCCGATGGACGAGGACTCGATGGACCGCTGGGAGGGCGTGGGCCTGGAGATCTACCGGCGCACACGCCTACGGGTGCACACCCTGGACGGCGAGGAGCCGGCCTGGTCCTACGCCCTCAACGCCTACGAGGGCGGCCTCCCCTCCGCCCGCTACCTGGGCGACATCGCCGACGCGGCCGAATCGGCAGGCGCCCCGCACGACTACGTGATGGAGCTTCGCAAGCGCCCCTGCTGAGCCCCGTCCGTCGGAAACGACAAGACAACGATCGCCACCCCGTTGGCTCCACCATCTACGCGCGTAGGCATTCACCGGCTACCCTCGTCGGCGTGAACGCATCTCTTCTTCCGGACGACATCCAGGGCGCCGCCCCGATCGACCCCAGGGCCGCCGCCGACGCCGCCGCGGCACGCCTGCGCGAACTGACGGGCGCCGAGACCCACGACGTCGCCCTCGTGATGGGCTCCGGCTGGGCCCCGGCCGTGGACGCCCTGGGCGCCCCCGACGCCGAGTTCCAGGTCACCGAGCTGCCCGGCTTCCCGCCCCCGGCGGTCGAGGGCCACGGAGGCAAGATCCGCTCGTACAAGATCGGCGACAAGCGCGCCCTGGTCTTCCTCGGCCGCACGCACTACTACGAGGGCCGCGGCGTCGCCGCCGTCTCCCACGGCGTCCGCACCGCCGTCTCGGCCGGCTGCAAGACGATCGTCCTCACCAACGGCTGCGGCGGCCTGCGCGAGGGCATGCGCCCCGGCCAGCCGGTCCTGATCAGCGACCACATCAACCTCACGGCCACCTCCCCCATCATCGGCGCCAACTTCGTCGACCTCACCGACCTCTACTCCCCGCGCCTGCGCGCCCTGTGCAAGGAGGTCGACCCCACCCTGGAGGAGGGCGTCTACGCCCAGTTCCCCGGCCCGCACTACGAGACTCCGGCCGAGATCCGCATGGCCCGCGTCATCGGCGCGGACCTGGTGGGCATGTCGACGGTCCTCGAGGCGATCGCCGCGCGGGAAGCGGGTGCGGAGGTTCTCGGCATCTCCCTCGTGACCAACCTCGCCGCGGGCATGACCGGAGAGCCGCTGAACCACGAAGAGGTACTGCAGGCGGGCCGTGACTCGGCGACGAGGATGGGTTCCCTGCTGGCGCAGGTACTGGGACGCCTGTAGGACACCCGGCATCGGTGCTGGAGCCGGGTGGGTCCGCAACCCGGCGTAGCGGGGTGCCGCTGCGCCCACCCGTGCCGCCCCCAGCGGCACGCATGCCCGCAGCCAAGCCGGGACGCGCCCGCACCCGCGTACGCACGGAAGGGGACGTGTCGGGGGGTGTCCGCCCGCAGCGGTTGGCGCGTCAACGAACAGTCAGTCGGTATCCGCC
>NZ_JBHUQX010000582.1:0-4488 GCF_042674225.1 Streptomyces sp. NPDC056948 | reverse complement strand
GGTCTCGGTGTCCTCGCTGTCCGCGCCCTCGACGGTGTCGAGCTCGTCCTCGACGGACTCGACAGGCTCGATGGCGTCGTTCACGTTCGGGTCAGACACGGTGGCTGCTTCTTCCTGGATACATAGGGGTGGAACATGCGAAAGGAGCGCCGGGTGCCTCGGCGCTCTTCGCGGGCTGCTCAGCCGAACACGTACTTGGCGGCGTTGCTGAGTCCATAGTCAATCACGGTGACCAGGCCGATCATGATGACGACGAAGATGATCACCACGGTCGTGTACGTCGTGAGCTGGTTGCGCGACGGCCAGACGACCTTGCGCAGCTCCGCGACGATCTGGCGGTAAAAGAGGGCCAGGCGCCTCAGCGGGCCCTTCTTGCCGCGCTTGCCGCCCTTGCGGGCCTTCTTGGACTCCGGCGCCTCATCCTGGGCATCAGGCATGTCGATGGAGCCCACGGCGTCCGTCACTCGTCCTCACCTGATTCCGGGTCGTGGCCGTGCCGCGCCCGGTCTGAGCCGCACGGCGGTGCATTGCTGTACGTACATGCGCACACATCCTGGCGAAGGAGTGTGTAGCAGGGCCGGAGGGACTTGAACCCCCAACCGCTGGTTTTGGAGACCAGTGCTCTACCAATTGAGCTACGACCCTTTGTGTGTCCCCCAACGTACCGCATCCATCCGGATGCGTGGTGTGCACCGAACGGGCGCGGCCTGCTGAAGGCCAACGAGGTGAGAGTGTACGTGCTCTGCGGCCGGTCGTCGAACAGAAAGGGCCCGCGGGAGGCCTTGTTGGCGCGAGATCGCCCCGGGAACCGGGGGCGGGCGGCGGGCCCGAGGCTGAAGATCGCCCAGGCCGGGCGGTCGATCCGTACTGTTGTTCAGGGGTTTGCCCGACGTTGTTCAGTCTGTGAAACCCCCGTGCCGCGAGCGTTTCCGGTCTGAAACGATGGGGCCCATGAGCCCTGCAACCCCTCCCACCGAGCGCCGGGTCTCCGCCCGAGTCGGCGCGATCTCCGAGTCCGCCACCCTCGCCGTGGATGCCAAGGCCAAGGCCCTCAAGGCCGCCGGGCGGCCGGTGATCGGCTTCGGCGCCGGTGAGCCCGACTTCCCGACCCCGGACTACATCGTCGAGGCCGCGATCGAGGCCTGCAAGAACCCGAAGTTCCACCGCTACACGCCGGCCGGTGGTCTGCCCGAGCTGAAGGCCGCGATCGCCGCGAAGACGCTGCGCGACTCGGGCTACGAGCCCGACGTCTCGCAGATCCTCGTCACCAACGGCGGCAAGCAGGCCATCTACGAGGCCTTCGCCGCGATCCTCGACCCGGGCGACGAGGTCATCGTGCCCGCGCCGTACTGGACGACGTACCCGGAGTCGATCCGGCTGGCCGGGGGTGTCCCGGTGGAGGTCGTCGCCGACGAGACGACCGGCTACCGGGTGTCCGTGGAGCAGCTTGAGGCGGCCCGTACGGAGAAGACCAAGGTGGTCCTCTTCGTGTCGCCCTCCAACCCGACGGGCGCGGTGTACAGCGAGACCGAGACCGAGGCGATCGGCCGCTGGGCCGCCGAGCACGGTCTGTGGGTGCTGACCGACGAGATCTACGAGCACCTGGTCTACGGCGACGCGTCCGCCGTGTCGCTGCCGGCCGTGGTGCCCGAGCTGCGCGACAAGTGCGTCGTGGTCAACGGTGTCGCGAAGACGTACGCGATGACCGGCTGGCGGGTCGGGTGGATCATCGGCCCGAAGGACGTGGTCAAGGCCGCGACGAACCTGCAGTCCCACGCCACGTCGAACGTGTCCAACGTGGCGCAGGTGGCGGCGCTGGCCGCCGTCTCGGGTGACCTGGACGCCGTCGCGAAGATGCGCGAGGCGTTCGACCGGCGCCGCAAGACCATCGTGCGGATGCTGAACGAGATCGACGGCGTGGTGTGCCCGGAGCCGGAGGGCGCGTTCTACGCGTACCCGTCGGTGAAGGCGCTGGTCGGCAAGGAGATCCGGGGGCGCCGGCCCAAGGACACGGTCGAGCTGGCCGCGCTGATCCTGGAGGAGTCCGAGGTCGCGGTGGTGCCGGGCGAGGCGTTCGGCACGCCCGGATACCTGCGGCTGTCGTACGCGCTGGGTGACGAGGATCTCGTCGAGGGCGTGAGCCGGATCCAGAAGCTGCTGGCGGAGGCCAGGGACTGACCACTCATGTGAGTAGTCGCGGCGGGCCGTTCCCCTTGTGGGAGCGGCCCGCTTTCTCGTGTGCGCGTGCGAGCAAGACCACGTTCGGGGAAAACGCTGGAGGGACGGCTGAGGCATACGGCAGGATCCTGGGATGGAGCGTGTACGTGATGTCTCTGAACTGCCGAAAGCCCATCTGCACCTGCACTTCACCGGGTCGATGCGGCCCTCGACCGTGCTGGAACTGGCCGACAAGTACGGGGTGCGCCTGCCCGACGCGCTGACCGAGGCGCTGGTCAGCGGGGAGCCGCCGAGACTGCGGGCGACGGACGAGCGGGGCTGGTTCCGCTTTCAGCGGCTGTACGACGCGGCGCGCTCGTGTCTGCGGGAGCCGGAGGACATCCAGCGGCTGGTGCGGGAGGCCGCGGAGGAGGATGTGCGGGACGGCTCGGGGTGGCTGGAGATCCAGGTCGACCCGACGTCGTACGCGCCGCGGCTGGGGGGTCTGATCCCGGCGCTGGAGGTCATCCTCGACGCGGTGGAGACGACGTCGCGTGAGACGGGGCTCGGTATGCGGGTCCTGGTCGCGGCGAACCGGATGAAGCACCCGCTGGACGCGCGCACCCTGGCCCGGCTGGCGGTGCGGTACGCGGACCGGGGCGTGGTGGGCTTCGGGCTCTCCAACGACGAACGCCGGGGGATGGCACGGGACTTCGACCGGGCGTTCGGCATCGCGCGCGAGGCCGGGCTGTTGTCGGCGCCGCACGGGGGCGAGCTGACGGGGCCGTCGTCAGTGCGGGACTGTCTGGACGACCTGGGTGCGAACCGGGTGGGGCACGGGGTCCGGGCGGCGGAGGACCCGCGGCTGCTGAAGCGTCTGGCCGACCGGGGCGTGACGTGTGAGGTGTGCCCGGCGTCGAACGTGGCGCTCGGTGTCTACGAGAAGCCGGAGGACGTACCCCTGCGGACCTTGTTCGAGGCGGGTGTCCCGATGGCTCTGGGCGCGGACGACCCGCTGCTGTTCGGGTCCCGGCTGGCGGCGCAGTACGAGATCGCGCGGCAGCATCACGGGTTCACGGATGCGGAGCTGGCGGAGGTGGCCCGGCAGTCGGTACGTGGTTCGGCGGCACCGCAGGGTGTGAAGGAGAAGCTGCTGGCGGGGGTGGACAGCTGGTTGCTGTCGTGACACCCGGCCTCTCCTACTGGAGGCTGACCCCGACCGTCACCGGCTCGTTGACCAGCGTGATCCCGAAGGCGTCGTGGACACCGGCCACGACCTCACGGGCCAGGGTGAGGAGGTCCTCCGTGGTCGCACTCCCCCGGTTGGTGAGGGCCAGGGTGTGCTTGGTGGAGATGCGGGCGGGGCCGTCGCCGTAGCCCTTGGTGAAGCCCGCCTTGTCGATCAGCCAGGCGGCGGAGGTCTTGGTGTGGCTCTCTCCCGCCGGGTAGGCGGGGGGCTCGGCGTCGTCGCCCAGGCGCTGCTTCACGCGCGCGCGGAACGTCGCGAAGTCGGTGTCGGTGAGGATTGGGTTGGTGAAGAAGGAGCCGGCCGACCAGGTGTCGTGGTCGTCGGCGTCCAGGACCATGCCCTTGCCGGCGCGCAGCTTGAGCACCGTGTCCCGCGCGGATGCGAGGGGGACGCGGTCGCCCGCTTCGACGCCGAGGGCGCGGGCCGTCTCGGCGTACCGGAGGGGGGCGGAGAGGCCGCCGGCGTCCTCCAGGGAGAAGCGCACGCGCAGCACCACGAAGCGCTCCGGGTCGGATTTGAAGCGGCTGTGGCGGTAGGAGAAGGCGCAGTCCTCGTTGGCCAGCGTGAGCGTCTCGCCGGTCCGGCGGTCGTACGCGACGACCTCGGTGATCGTCGAGGAGACCTCCTGACCGTACGCCCCGACGTTCTGGATGGGGGTCGCGCCCGCCGAGCCGGGGATGCCGGCCAGGCACTCGACGCCGGCGAGGCCAGCCTCGACCGTGCGGGCGACGGCGTCGGTCCACACCTCGCCGGCGGCCAGCTCCAGGCGCGTGCCGTCGAGGGAGAAGCCCTGGGTGGCGATGACGAGGGCGGTGCCCTCGAAGCCCTTGTCGCCGATGACCAGGTTCGAGCCGCCGCCGATGAGCAGCAGGGGGGTGCCCGCCTCGTCGGCTTCGCGGACGGCGGCGATCACCTCGTCGTCCGTGGTCGCGGTGATCAGCCGGGTCGCGGGGCCGCCCAGCCGGAAGGTGGTCAGCGGGGCGAGGGGGGCGTCGTGGAGTTCCTGCACGGGCTCAAGAGTACGAGACGGCACTGACAGGCTCGGGCACGCGTGCGTGCGGCCCCTTCGGAAGGAAGTGGGC
>NZ_JBHUQX010000581.1:0-4500 GCF_042674225.1 Streptomyces sp. NPDC056948 | reverse complement strand
CGAAGGTACGGATTGGTGGCCGGGTTCGGCGGCCGGTACGGCGTACCCGGCGCGTAGGGCCCGGCTTCCCTCCCGTACGACGCCCGCTCGCCTCGCGGATCGCCCCGGTCCCCGGACCGCCCGGTGCCCTCGGCGTGCTGGCCCCTGCTCTCGTCGTGCCGCCCGGTGTCCTCGGCGTGCCGGCCCTTGCTCTCGTCGTGCCGCCCGGTGTCCTCGTCGTACCGGCTCGGCCCCGAGCCGCCCCCTGTCGCTGTCGACCCGTCCCCACGGGCCAACGCCGCCGCCGACCGCCCGGCGGCCCCGCTCGCCCACGCCAGCGACGCCCCCACGGCCCCGGCCCCCGCGCCCCACACCGCGCCCAGCAGCAGGGCCATGCCGAGATGCCCGTGCAGTTCGATGCCCGCGCCGAACGCGTCGAAGCCGAGCACGGACAGGGAGGCGGTCACGGACACTTCCGTCAGCCAGGCCAGCAACGGCAGGGCCAACGCCGTAGCGACCCCCAGCCGCAGCGCGCACCTGCCCGCGAAACCGAGGGCACCGGAACCCCGTACCGCCGCCCCCGCCCCCATCCCCGCGACGCTCCCCACCGGCGATCGCACCGCCGTCAGCACCCCCGCCAGCATCATCATCAGTGCCGCCGCCACCCCGAGCAGCCACACCCGCCCGTCCAGCTCGGCCAGCCTCCCCAGCGTCACCTGCTGGTCGGGCCGGGCCGCGAGCAGATCGTCCAGCGGATCCGGCAGGAAACGGGTCAGTTCACCCGTCGCCCGGCCGTCCCACGGCACGAACAGGCCGATCGGCACGCCCAGCCACACCCCGTTCGGCGCCCCGAGCAGCGCCGCGCCGGCGATGCGCTCAGGATGCTCGTCGCCGCTCGCCGCGTACGCCGCCGCGGCGAACCCCGCCGCCACGGCCACCAGCAGCACGGTCACCACCGCGGAAACGGCCGGCCGTACGACCCGGTGGACGGCCTCCCACCCCCGGGGCAGCGGCGTGCGGCGCGAGGCCAGCAGGGCGACGAGGAGGATCCCGGCCGACCAGCCAAGACCGCCGAACAGGGTGGGCACGGTGTCGACGGTGAAACCGACCGCCGCCCGCGCGTCGACCAGGTCCCCGATCCGGTCCGGCAGCAGCCCGCCGATGTCCCCGACGTCCCCGAGCCCGGGGATCTCCAGGCCGCCGCTTCCGCCCTCGCCCCCGCCGGTCAGGTCGTCCAGCCCCAGCGAGCCGCCGTCGATCGTGATGACGTCGTGCCCCGCCCAGGCCAGCCCGCCCAGCATCGCCACGAACAACGCGACCACCGCGCCCGCACGCGCGAGGAGTTCGGCCGGTGAGATCACAACTCCCGCCGCCCGCAAGGAGCGCAGGAAGAAGTACGACAGCAGCACCGCCCCGACCAGGCTCACCCCCAGTGGCGTGATCTCGATGGCCGTGTCCGCCTCCGCGCCCGTGAGGCCGAACACCGACACATCGCCGGACGGTGTGACCGAACCACCCGCCCCAAGGGCCACCACCGCCGCGGTCATCGGCCCCAACGAGCCCGCCGTGTCCGCCTCCAGCAGACGCAGCCCCAGCGCCGCCGTGCCCGCCATCCCGATCAACGCCCAGCTCACAGCGGCGACGGCGGACATCAGCACGTCCCCCCACGGCACGCGCGTGCCGTCACTCGCCCTCTCGACACCTGTACCGGCACCCATGGCAGACCCCCCGATCCGCTACGCGACGGGAACACCGCCCATGTCCCCCTCGCGACGAAATACCACTCTCCGGCCCGGTTTCAACCCCGTCAACGGAATCGGCTGAGACGTCCGTACGCGGTTTTCACAAGGCCCGACTTTCGGTCAGGGGGCCGCTCCTGAAATAGTTCCCCCCGATGTTCGACATCCCTAGACTCCCCATGTCGGGGGTAACTCGGGGGACAACTCAGTGGGGCATGGAGTGCCGGAACTCGTACTGGAATCAAACGGACGTACCTGGACGCTCGATCCGTCCAGGGCATACACCCTCGGACGTGATCCGCAGGGGGACGTCGTCTTCGACGACGCCAGGGTCTCCTGGCGTCACGCCACGGTCAGCTTCAGCGGCCGCAGTTGGGTCATCGAGGACCATGGCAGCACCAACGGCACGTTCGTGCAGGGTCAGCGGATCCACCACATGGAACTCGGCCCGGGCTCGGCGGTGAACCTGGGCAACGCCACCGACGGACCGCTGCTGAGCCTCTCCGACGCCGCGGCCTCCGTCGCCACGCCGCAGGCCCAGCCGCAGCAGCAGCCGTACGCCGCGCAGGGCGCGAACCCGGGCTGGGCCCAGCAGGCGCCCTCCCAGCAGCAGGCTCCGCAGGCGGGCTGGCAGCAGCCGCAGCAGCCCGGCGGGCACATCCCGCAGCAGCAGGGCCCCGGCGGTGCCGCGGGGGCGCCGCCGGCCCACGGCGACCGCAGCCCCACCACGTTCCACCAGTTCTCCCTCGGCCGCGTGATGCGCATCGGCCGTGCCCTGGAGAACGAGCTGGTCGTCTCCGACCTGCAGGTCTCCCGGAACCACGCCGAGTTCCACGCCACGCCCGACGGCCGCATGGAGATCCGCGACCTCGGTTCGCACAACGGCACGTACGTCAACGGCCTGCCGATCCCCAAGGGCGGCGGGCAGTTGCTCGGCCCGGCCGATGTCGTCGGCGTCGGCCACTCGACGTTCCGGATCGTCGGCGACCGGCTCGAGGAGTTCGTCGACACCGGTGAGGTGTCCTTCTCCGCCCGCCATCTGACCGTCACGGTCGACGGCGGCAAGCAGATCCTCAAGGACGTCTCCTTCGGCGTCCCCGAGAAGTCGCTCATCGCGGTCATCGGCCCGTCCGGCTCCGGCAAGTCGACCCTGCTCAAGGCACTCACCGGCTACCGCCCGGCCGACCAGGGCGAGGTCCTCTACGACAACCGGAACCTCTACAAGCAGTTCGCCGAGCTGCGCCAGCGCATCGGTCTGGTCCCGCAGGACGACATCCTGCACAAGGAACTGACCGTCAAGAAGGCGCTGAAGTACGCGGCCAAGCTCCGCTTCCCCGCCGACACCACGCCCCGCGAGCGCGAGGCCCGTATCGACGAGGTACTGCGCGAGCTGAAGCTGGACATCCACAAGGAGAAGAAGGTCACCTCCCTCTCCGGTGGCCAGCGCAAGCGCGTCTCCGTGGCCCTGGAGCTGCTCACCAAGCCCTCGCTGATCTTCCTGGACGAGCCGACCTCCGGCCTCGACCCGGGCATGGACCGCGACGTCATGCAGCTCCTGCGCGGCCTCGCCGACGACGGCCGTACGGTCCTCGTCGTCACCCACTCCGTGGCCGAGCTGGCGATCTGCGACAAGCTCCTGGTGATGGCCCCGGGCGGTGCTGTCGCCTACTTCGGTCCGCCCGAGGAGGCGCTGAACTTCTTCGGCTACGACACCTGGGCCGATGTCTTCTCCGCCTTCGAGAACTACCGCGACTACGACTGGGCGGGCCGTTGGAAGGGCTCGCAGCACTACCAGATGTACGCCGCGGACATCGACGCCGTGGCGCCGCAGTCCGTACAGGTTCCGCCCATGCAGGCGATGAAGCCGCCGAAGCCACAGGGCTGGATGTCCCAGTTCGTCACGCTGGTGCGGCGCTACGTCTCGGTGATCGTGTCCGACAAGGGCTTCCTCGCCCTGATGGTGATCCTGCCGGCCGTGCTCGGCGCGGTCAGCCTCCTCATCGACGCGGACAAGGGCCTGCTGCCGAACCCTGCCAACCCGCAGACCGGCCGGATCATCCCGAACGGCACCGCCACCACGGTCCTGCTGATCCTCGCGGTCGGCGCCTGCTTCGCGGGCGCGGCGAACTCCGTCCGTGAGCTGATCAAGGAACGGGTCATCTATGAGCGGGAGCGCGCGACCGGCCTGTCACGCTCTGCGTATCTGATGTCCAAGGTGTTCGTGCTCGGCATGATCACCGTGCTGCAGGGCCTGCTGGTCGGCGTCATCGGCTTCTCCAGCCGGGAGATCCCCGAGGAGGGCCTGGTCTTCGGCAGCGCCACGCTCGTCGAGCTGTCCGTGCCGATCATGGCCCTGGGCTTCACCTCGATGATGTTCGGCCTGATCATCTCCGCGCTGGTGAAGACCGCCGAGAAGACCATGCCGCTGCTGGTGATGTTCGCCATCATCCAGGTCGTCTTCACGGGCTGCCTGTTCACGCTGCACGGCTCGATCGGCGTCAACCAGTTCTCGTTCCTGATGCCGTCGCGCTGGGCGGTCGCCGCGTCCGGCGCCACGCTGGACTTCAACAAGATCGCCCCGCCGGAGACCGCCGGCGACAACGATCCGCTGTGGGAGCACACGGTCGGCGCCTGGGCCATGGACATGGGCGCGCTCCTCGCGCTCGGCGTGCTCTGCGGCTTCTTCGTGGCCCGCTTCCTGCGCCGCCACGAGCCCGAGGTCATGCGCAAGTAGTCACCTCGGTAAGACAGACGCCCGAAGGGCGGCACCTCGTCAGGAGGG
>NZ_JBHUQX010000580.1:0-4524 GCF_042674225.1 Streptomyces sp. NPDC056948 | reverse complement strand
GCGCACGGGACCGGCACCACCCTCGGCGATCCCATCGAGGCACAGGCGCTGATCGCCGCGTACGGACAGGACCGGGAAGAGCCGCTGCGGATCGGGTCGTTGAAGTCGAACCTCGGCCACACCGTCGCTGCCGCCGGTGTGGCCGGTGTGATCAAGATGGTCCAGGCGCTGCGGCACGAGGCGCTGCCGCGGACGCTGCACGTGGACGAGCCGTCACCCCACGTGGACTGGTCCGCGGGGTCGGTGCGGCTGCTGACCGAGCCGGAACCGTGGCGGGCCGGGGAGCGCGTTCGGCGGGCGGGTGTGTCCTCGTTCGGAATCAGCGGCACCAACGCGCACCTGATTCTGGAGGAGGCCCCTGCCCCACAGCCGACTGACGCTGCTGCTCCGACTGCTGCCCCGGCCACACCGGTTGCGCTGATGGTGTCGGGCAAGGACGAGGCCGCTCTGCGCGCGCAGGCTGCCAGGCTGCGCGCATGGCTGGTCGATCAGCCCGATGCCGACCTGGTGGATGTCGGTCGTGCGCTGGTGCGGTCACGGGCGCAACTGGAGTGGCGTGGCGCGGTCCTGGGCCCCGATCGTGAGGAGTTGCTGGCGCGCTTGAGCGTGCTGGCCGAGTCCGGCACCGGGGCCGGCGTGGTGTCCGGTGCGGTGGGCTCGGGCAGCACTGCCTTCCTGTTCACGGGGCAGGGCGCCCAGCGGGGCGGTATGGGTGCCGGGCTGTACGAGGCGTTTCCGGTGTTCGCCGCCGCCCTGGACGAGGTGTGCGCCCAGTTCGACCCGCTGCTGGGCTGCTCTCTGAAGGACGTGATGTCCGGCGGCGGCGATGTCCTAAACCGGACGGAGTTCACGCAACCCGCGCTGTTCGCCTTCGAGGTGGCGTTGTTCCGCCTGCTGGAGTCGTTCGGAGTGCGCCCCGACGTGCTGATCGGGCACTCCGTCGGCGAACTCGTCGCGGCCCATGTCGCCGGTGTGTGGTCGCTGCGGGACGCCTGCACGCTGGTGGCGGCGCGTGGCTGGTTGATGGGTGCTCTGCCCGAGGGCGGGGCGATGCTGGCGGTAGCCGCGACCGAGACCGAGGTCGTCGATGCGATCGCCGGGTTCGGCGATCGGGTGTCGATCGCCGCGGTGAACGCACCCGGGTCCGTGGTGGTCTCGGGGGACGAGGACGCCGTTGCCGAGATCGAGCGGACGTTTGCCGGGGCGGGGCGGAAGACCTCACGCCTGCGGGTGAGCCATGCGTTCCATTCGGCGCGCATGGAACCGATGCTGGCGGAATTCGCCGCTGTCGCGGAGGGCTTGACCTACCACGCCCCGCACATCGCGTTGGTGTCCGACCTGTCCGGCGAGATGGCCGGCGACGAACTGCTGGACCCGTCGTACTGGGTCCGTCAGGTCCGCGCGGCCGTGCGGTTCGCACCCGGCGTCGAAACGCTCCTCACCTCCGGCGTGCGTCGCTTCCTCGAAGTCGGCCCTGACGCGGTACTGGCGGCCATGACCCGCCAGTGCCTGCCGGAGGACGTGGAAACCAAGTCGCTGGTGGTCGCGGCGGCGCGGCGGGAGCATGACGAGGCCGAGCAGTTCCTGACCTTCCTGGCGCAGGCACACGCGGCGGGCGTGGGGGTCGACTGGAGCCCGCTGTTCGCCGGGCGTGCGGGAGCACACGTGGCGCTGCCCACCTACGCCTTCCAGCACCAGCGGTACTGGTTGCAGCCCCGGCCCGACCGGGCCGGCGACCCGTTCGGCCACCCCTTGCTGACCGGTGTGGTGCCGGTCGCGGGCAAGGACGAGTGGGTCTTCACCGGCCGGCTCTCCGTACCCGGCCAACCATGGGTCGCCGACCACATGACGTACGGCACCGTCGTGGTGCCGAGCGCGACCCTGGTCGAGTTCCTGCTCGTGGCCGGCGGCAGGATCGAATGCGGCGTCGTCGAGGAACTCACTCTGGAGGCGCCGATCCTGCCCTCCGAGGGCGACGAGGTCGAACTCCAGGTCGCCGTGCAGGAGCCGGACGCGGCAGGCAGGCGGCAGTTCACCTTCTACTTCCGCAAGAACGGTGCGGGCGAATGGGTCCGCAACGCCAGTGGCGTGCTCACCGGTGCCTGGACCGTCGGCGACACCCTGCTGGAGCGGCTGCGGGAGGAGCAGTGGCCACCGGCCGACGCCGAACCGCTGGACACCACCTGGATCCCGGAACGGATCGCGAAGGGCTCGGGACTCGAATACGGTCCCGCGTTCATCGGCGTCGAGGCCGCCTGGCAGCGGGACGAAACGGTCTTCTCCGAGATCACCCTGAACGTGGCCGCCGCACCGGAACCCGAGCTGTACGACCTGCACCCTGCGCTGCTCGACCTGGTGATGCACGCGGGCCTGGCCGGCCTCGTCTGGCACGACCAGGACAGCGATGCCGACACCGGCCGGCTGCTGTTCCGCTGGGGCGGGGCGCGACTGCACCAGCCCTTGGTGAAGGCCACGTCACTGCGGGTCCTCGCCGTGGCGAGCGGGCCGGAGACCATATCGGTCGCGGCCGTGGACGGTTCCGGACGCCCCGTGGTGTCGGTCGACGCGGTGGTGATGCGTCCCTACGACGTCAAACAGCTGCGCGGCACGCTGTCCGCCGGTGACACCGAGCTGTACCAGGTGCGGTGGGTCGATGCCCCCGCATCCGCGTCGAGCGTGCCTGCCGAGCGGATGGCGGTGCTCGGATCGACTCCGGTGACCGGAGTGGAGGCCGGATACGCCACGCCTGCGGACATCGCTGCCGCGGACGCCGTTGCGGACGTCGTGGTCTGGCACCCTTCGGACGGCCCGGCGAGCACCGCTGATCCGACGGACGTCCGGCGGCAACTGGAACACGTGCTCGCCACGGTTCAAGCATGGCTGGCCGAGGACCGGTTGGCCGACACGCGACTGGTCGCGGTGACCACGAACGGCGCCGGGCTCCAGGACGAGGCACCGGACCCGGCCGCGTCAGCGGTCTGGGGACTGCTGCGCAGCGCCCAGACCGAGCACCCCGGCCGGTTCGTCCTGATCGACCAGGAGCAGTCGGCGAGCTCGATCGACCCGGCACTCGTCGGCGCCGTCGCCGGTGCGGACGAACCGCAGGCGGCGGCCCGCGGCGGCACGCTGCTCGTGCCCCGGCTGACCAGGGCCACAGCGACACCCGAACCCGAGCCGGGGGAATGGTTCGGCACGGGCACCGTGCTGATCACCGGCGGCACCGGCGGTCTGGGCGCCCTCGTGGCACGCCACCTGGTCGCCGCGCACGGGGCCCGACGGCTGCTGCTGGTGTCCCGGCGCGGCCCCACGGCGGACGGCGCGAGCGAACTCGTGGCCGAACTGACCGAGGCCGGCGCCCATGTGCGCGTGGCGGCCTGTGATGTCGGCGACCGCACGGAACTACGGGCCCTGCTCGCCTCGATCGACCCCGATCACCCGCTGACCGCCGTGGTCCACGCGGCGGGTGTCGTCGAGGACGGCACCGTCGCCGGTCTGACGGCCGAACAGTTGGAGCGGGTCTTCACACCGAAGGCCGCCGGCGCCTGGCACCTCCACGAGCTCACCCGCGACACCGGCCTGACGGCCTTCGTGCTGTTCTCGTCCGCGGCCGCGGTGCTGGGATCGGCCGGACAGGGCAACTACGCGGCGGCCAACGGCTTCCTCGACGCGCTGGCAGGCCTGCGCCGAGCCGAAGGACTGCCCGCCACATCACTGGCCTGGGGGCCCTGGAACCAGGGCAGTGGCATGACCGGCGAACTGGACCGCAGCGCCGTCGCCCGCTGGGAGCGGCTCGGCCTGCGCCCCATCGCCGACACGGACGGCCTGCGGCTGTTCGACGAGGCCGTCGCCCGCGGCGACGCCCACCTGGTGCCGATCCGGTTCGACGCCGCCGAACTCAGGCGGGAAGCCCACGCCGATACGGTCCCGGCGATGCTGCGCGGATTCGCGCGCCGCGCTGTCACACCGACCGCGGCGTCCTCGAGCTCCCTCGCCGCCCGGTTGGGCCGGGTGCCGGAGAACAAGCGGGCCGAGGCGGTGCTGGAACTGGTACGTGAGCACGCCGCGGCGGTCCTGGGACACGGCGCGGCCGAGGACGTGGACCCCGACCGGCGGTTCGACGACCTGGGCTTCGACTCCCTCGGCGGCATCGAGTTCCGCAACCGGCTGGCCAAGGCGACCGGACTGTCGCTGCCGTCCACCCTCGTGTTCGACCACCCCTCGGCCACGGCTGTGGCAGCCCTGCTCCACGCCAAGATCGCCGGTGACGCCGGGACCCGGCCGACCCGGGCGGCGCGCCGGGCACGTGCGGACGAACCCATCGCGATCGTCGGCATGGGCTGCCGCTTCCCTGGCGGGGTGGAGACACCGGAGCAGTTGCTGCGGCTGGTCGTCTCCGGAACCGACGCCACCACGGCGTTCCCTGCCGATCGCGGCTGGGACCTGGAGCGGCTGATCGACCCGGATCCGGACAAGCCCGGCACCGTCTACAGCCGAGGCGGCGGATTCCTCAACGGTGCGGGTGAC
>NZ_JBHUQX010000579.1:0-4575 GCF_042674225.1 Streptomyces sp. NPDC056948 | reverse complement strand
CGAAGTTGGCGACCGAGGTGTCGTCGCGCTGGAGCGTCAGCGAGCACAACTCGACCGACATCAGCACCGCCACCGCGTCCGGGCGGCCGCGCAGCAGGTCGTGCAGGCGGGCGATGCCGGCCGCGCCGGCCACGCATCCGAGGCCGACGAGGGGCAGGCGCACCACGTCGGGGCGCAGGCCGATCTCCGCCGCGACGCGGGCCTCGAGAGAGGGCACGGCCAAGCCGGTCACCGTGCACGAGACGATGTAGTCGACGTCGGCCGGTGTGAGGTCGACGCTCTTGAGCGCGTCGACGACCGCGCGACCGCCGAGTTCGACGCCGGCCCGGATGAAGACGTCGTTCGACTGGCCGAAGTCCTCGATCCGGCCGTACTCCTCCAGCGGGAGCACGGTGTGGCGGGTCTCGACACCCACGTTGCGGTGGAACCGTTCGACGACGCCGCGATCGACCGTGTTCCCGACCAGCGTGGTGGTGACGGACTCGGTGATCTCCTCCTGCCGGTGGCAGTGCTCGGGCAGGGTGCCGCGGACGCTGAGGACGCGCATGGTCATGCTGGCTCCTGGGATCGGGCGGTGGGGGGCGACGAGCACCCGGCTGACGCGGTCGAGAAGGGCTGCCGGGGCGGTCGCGAGATCTGCCGCGCCATCAGCCGGCCGTCAGCAGCGCGACGTCGAGCAGGGCGATGGTCACCGCGGCGCGGAAAGGAGCGCGTCCGCGGGCGCACAGCGTGACCACCGCGAGGACGGCCACCAGGGCCAGGGCCATCCATGTCCACGCGGGAGGGGATCCCGCGGGACCGGCCACGGCGAGCACCGAGGCGGCGGTGAGCAGCACGGCGGCCAGGACGCGCGAGAGGTGTTCGCCGATCCGGTGCGGCAGGCCGCGGACGCCGGTGCGTTCGTCGTCCGCGAGGTCGGGCAGCACGTTGAGCAGATGCGCTCCGACGCCGAGTGCGGCGCCGGCACCGGTCATCCACCATGGCGCCCAGTGCGGCGCCGGGCCGGCGAGGGTGACGACCGAGGGCAACGTCCCGAAGCCGCACGCGTACGGCGCCCAGGACCACGGGGTCGCCTTGAGCCCGAGGTTGTAGGCGTGGCCCGCGCCGGTGGCGAGGACGACATTGACCAGCGCGCTGCGCCAGCCGACGAGCGCGGACAGCACGAGGGAGGCGACCGCCGCCACGACCAGGGCGCGCGCCACCCAGCCGGCCGGGAGGGAGCCGACGGCCAACGGCTTGTCGGTGCGGCCCACGGCGCGGTCGCGCGCGAGGTCGAGCAGGTCGTTGCCCCAGCCGATGGTGAGCTGGCCGGTGAACACCGCCGCCGTGACGGCGACGGCGTGGAACGGGTGCAGGCCGCCGCGGAGCGCCAGCAGGCCCGTGATGACGGTGACCGCCAGGGCGGGCCCGCCGTGGGCGGCGGCGAGCAGCGCGAGCACTCGCGGCGGTCTGTGGCGCGCCGGGGTCGAGTCGGCCGTGTCGGCCGCGTGGGCGGTCACCTGCACCGCCGCCCCGCGTCCGGCGCCCGACAGGTCGCCTCGTCGCATGCGTCGGGGCCGCCGGGCAGCCGCCGGGCGCCACCGGCGAGGGCGTGCGTGCCCTCGGCCCGTTGGCGGCGTACGACGGAGACGGTGTGTCCGGTCGACCCGGTGAGCACGATGCGCATGGAGCATCGGTCCCACGTTGCCGGGCCGCTCACACGAGGCAGTCAGGCATCCGGTGGAATCTGCATGCCCCGGGCGCTAGGCGGCATCGTGGATGACGAGCTTGAACTCGGCGAGGGTCAGGAGACGGGAGGCGGCGTCGTTGTGCGTGACACGGAGTGCGATCGGGGTGCCCGGGGCGACGAAGATGCCGTGGTTCTTGACGTAGTACTGGCCTCCGGGTGTCGGCGTGCGGTGCTCGGTCGCCGTGGTGTCGTTGGGGGTGGATGTCAGGCCCAGCGGGTCACGGACGTACTGGTCGCGCAGCTCGGTGTACCCGCCCGTGCCGCCGGCGGACTCCCACTGGATCATCGCGTGCAGATGGCCCCAGCCGGCTTTGGACGGCCAGATCAGACCGCTGCGGTCGTCTGTCGCCCAGTTGCTCACCACATAGCCGTCCGGCTGGACGGCCTGGTGCATCTCGAATCCGTCCGATGACTCCGCCGCGCCGAAGGGGAACCGCACGATCTTGTAGGTGGTTCCCGGCGCGATCAGCTGAGGAGTGTCGACCTTGAGCGAGCAGACGTGAACTCCGGGCACAACGCCACCTTCCGTAGACCTGGTTCAGCCTGCCCGCCGTCGGCCGACGGCATGCCCGCGCGCCGAGCGCCGCGCGCTCTCCCCCGCCGGTGTCGGACGCACTCGGCCCATTCCTCGGCCCGGTCCTCGGCGGGCGGGCCGCGTCACGAGTCCACGAGCGACTCCAACACACTCATGACCTGGTGAACACCTTGTCCTGGGTGTTGCCGGTGGAGCACAGCTTCTTCTCGTCGGCTGTCATCTTGCGGGACTTGACCACGACCGCGCTGTGCTTGCCGTCCGTGCCGTTCGGGGCCGGGCCGGTGACCACGTCGGGGACGAACCAGTAGTAGTGGCCCCACTTGGGGTCGTCGTAGTGGGTCTGCCAGGTGCCGGATATCCGCTGCATCACCTGGGCACGGGAGATCCAGCCCACTTCTCCCGGCTTCACGTTCACGGTGAAGGAACTGGTCTCCGTGTGCGAGCTCTGCCATGTGTAGTTGTACGTCGCGGTGACGCTGGCCGTGATGATGCCTTCGATGCCTCCGCCGACGGTGACCGAGCCTCCGACCGAGTGGGAGGAACCGACGGTGTCGGCCCAGGACATCGTCTGGGCGGCGGGCGAGTCGGTGCAGTTGAAGAGCAGTTCGGATACCTGGCGCGGCTCACCGAGGTATGCCTCGCCGAGCTCCGGGGAGTTGAAGGAGCACTTGCCCTCTCCGGAAGCGCAGTCGGCCATGATCTGCTCCGCGGTGGGCTGTTCCTCGGCCGCGGCGGGCACGGCCGTCGCGATCACCCCGAGGGCTGTAGCCGTCAGCGCCAGTGTGCGGCCGCCGTACCGCAGGGTGCGATTCATCGTCATTTCGTTGGTGCCTCTCACCATCGCATGGGGGGACAGTGACCAGACCCTCCTATTACGGGAGGGCCTGCAGTCACCGCGTGGTGTCAATGAGGCTCACGTAAACCGCAGTTCATCTACACCAAGGAACAGTAAAGTTGTATTTGATTTTCAGAATTGCTGAACCGTCAACTTTTCTGTCAGTTGAACGGGTCGAGGGTGAGATAGGCCTGGCGGGGGCTGCCGTCGTGTACGAGTGACTCGTGGTGGCCGACGTCGTCGAAGGCGAACGCGTAGGCCTTGCCGTCAACCGTTTGCGCGTGGATCTTGCGGGCGTAGTGGTTGGTGACGTTGTCCTTGTAGAAGGCGTCGGCGCCGGAGTCCGGCTGGTTGGGGTTGACCAGCAGCGTGGAACGGTTGAAGCCGGCACACAGGGTGCGAGAGATCGGGCCGCGGATCAGGTCGTTCGGCGCGTCGAGCTTCCTGTGGCAGCCGAAGATCGAAGCGGCGTCCGGCTTTTCGAAGCGGGTGACGGTGGCGCCGGCGCTGTTGGTGAAGGTCATGACGCCGCCGGAGACCCGGCCGTAGTACTTGGTGCCGGGCTGGTCGGCGAACGGTGTGACCGTCAGGGTCGAGGTGGAGTACTTCTGCCAGACGCGGTTGATGTAGTCGTCCATGACGGTGGCCGGCAGTGCGCCGGTCTCCAGGCCGTACAGCGGCGACAGGGCGCGCAGTACGGTGCCGTCGGACCGGGTCTGGATCAGGTTGGCCCAGCCCCCGGGCTGCCCCCTGAGGGCGTTGAAGAAGCCGTTGTATCCGCCGGGCTTGAGCCGGCCGGTGCTCGCGGTGCTTCCGTCGGCTCGCTGCACTCCCACCGCGTAGGGCGCGGAGAACATGTCGACCTGTGTGCTGTTGATCCACAGGCCCGAGTCGTTGAGCGTGTACTCCGACCAGTTGAACAGGATGTTCCGGTTGGGGTCGGCCGGGTTCTGCACGGCGGGCTGGACCAGGCCCCCGGTGGTCAGCTTGAACACCAGTTTCTGGCCGTAGGAGAAGTACACGCGGCCGGAGAACTTCGGCATGCGGATCGTCGTCGACCGGCCCGCGGCCGGGCCCGGGATCGACGCGTCGGGGGCGGGGGTCGGCGGGTTTCCGCCCGCCGGCCAGGGGTGGAAGGTGCCGCCCGCGTCGGCCCAGCCCTGCCGTCCGGTCGACAGTTCCGTGCCGAGGTTGTAGATGTACACCTGCTCGCCGCGGGCCGAGTTGTTGGTGATCTTCAGGGGGATCGTCGCCGGGACGGCGGCGTGGGCCGGCTCGGCGACGCCGGTTGCGAGCAGTGAGCCGCTCAGGACCGTCGCGAGGGACAGTCCGAGGGCCGTAGCCCGGCTTCTGAGGGTCCGTAACATGCTCCTTCTCCGTTCGATGTGGGGTCGATGCGGGAAGCTGTTGAGAGCGCTCTCAGAGCGTGCCGCGTTGGTACGGACCTGTCAATGAGTCGGGACGAACGGTCTGTTC
>NZ_JBHUQX010000578.1:0-4581 GCF_042674225.1 Streptomyces sp. NPDC056948 | reverse complement strand
GGTCCCCCCCGCCCCGTGGGGGGGGGGGGGGGGGGCGGGCCGGGGGGGGGGGGGGGGGGCGCGGGCGCCGCCCCGGGGGTGTTGGGGTACCACCGCGGGGGGGGGGGGGGGGCCCCCCCCCCCCCCCCGCCGCCGTGGCCGCAGGGTTCCTGACGATCTCGCCGTGCTGGGCTTCGACGGTCTCTCCCTGGGCGAGCTGGTGGACCCCGCCCTGACCACCCTGCACATCGACAAGCGGCAGCTCGGACGGCTGGCCGTGGAGCAGATGGCCCGGCTGTGCGCCGGTGAGGAGCCGCTGCGGGGCGCGGACGCGTGGGTGACGCCCGAACTGGTCGTACGCGAGTCCGCCTGACTCCCCGGGCCGCCGTGCCCGTCGGCAGATCTGGCGTGCAGTTCCCTTGACACCGCTTTTCGGGCGCCCCGATACTCAACGGCAACGCTCACGTGAACGTTCACGAACCCTCAGAAATCCCCATCGCGAGACCGTCGGCCCGACTACCACGCGCCCGCCGACATCGTTGTCTTCGCTTCCTCATCCCGGAAGCCTCCCCCCATTCCCCGTGAGAACGGGCCCGCGGCAGCGCTGTCCCCTGGCCGCGGTACGCCCGGAAAGCGAGTGCGCGCCCATGGAACACCGAACGATGTCCCGCAGACGCTTTCTGGGGGCCTCCCTGGGCGGCGCGGGAGCGGGCCTGCTCGGACTGACCGGATGCGGAACCGAGGCGGGATCGGCCTCCGCCGGCACGGACCACCTCAGCCTCTGGTACTGGAAGGGCTCGCTCAGCGACAAGCTGCTCGCCACCGCCAGGCGCGGCGTCCCCGGCGTGCCGGGGCTGCGGGTGAAGGGCTCCCAGATCCCGGACGGCGACATCGACTCCAAGGTGCGCACAAGTCTCGCCGCCCGCGCCTACGTTCCGGACCTGACGGTCGTCAACAGCGACAACCTCGCCACGTTCTTCCCCGACGAGAACGAGTTCCTCGACCTGCGCACGCTCGGCGCGGAATCCGTCCGCGACCAGTACCTCGACTGGAAGTGGAAGGCCTGCTTCACCCCGACGGGCAGGATGATCGGCTTCCCGCTGGACGCCGGCCCCACCGCGCTCTACTACCGCAGGGACCTCTTCGAGAAGGCCGGACTGCCCCACGAACCGGCGGATGTCGCCGAAGGGGTGCCCACCTGGGAGAAGTTCATCGCCGCCGGACGGACACTGCGGGCGAAGGGGCCGGGCAAGCCCTACCTCGTGAGCAACATCGGCAACGTCTTCCAGCAGGTCCTGCTCCAGAGCCCCAAGCAGTTCGTGGACGCCGACAACCGCTTCATCGGCGACCAGGAGCACGTCCGGCGCGCCTGGGACCTGTCCGTGGACATCCTCCGCCAGGGACTCAGCGCCAGGATCACGGACGGTACGCCTGACTTCAACGCGGCCATGAGCGGGGGCCGGGTCGCCACCATGACCACGGCGGTGTGGGCCATCTTCGGCCTGAAGGAGACAGCGCCGAAGACCTCCGGGGCGTGGCGGCTGACCACCTTGCCGGACGGCCCCTGCAACTACGGCGGCTCCTACGTCACCCTGACCCGCTACTGCCGGGAACCGGAGGCGGCCTTCGCCTTCCTGAAGTGGCTGCTCAGCCCCGCGAACCAGCTCAAGAGCTACCAGGAGATGGCCCTGTTCCCCACCACTCCGGCCTCCTACGCCGACCCGGCGATGCACAAGCCCGACCCCTTCTTCGGCGGTCAGCAGCCCATCGACGTCTTCGGCCCGGCCGCCCAGAAGGCCCCGGTCGTCTACTTCAGCCCCTACGAGGAGACCGCCAACACCCCGTTCTTCCAGGAGCTGACCAATGTGGAGATGCTCGGCAAGAACCCCGACCGGGCGTGGCGGGACGCCGTGAACACGGCCGAGACCACGCTGTCCCGGGTGGGGGTGAGCTGACATGGCCACGGTTCTCGACCCGGCCGGTGCGCCGGCGGCCGACGAGCGGCGGCCTGCCCGCCGTACCAAGTCCACCACCCCGGGCGGACGCAGGCGTCACGTCCCGCCCCTGCTCGCCATCTCCCCGTTCTACGTGCTGTTCGCCGTCTTCGGCGCCTTCCCGATCGTCTTCTCCGTCTATCTGTCCTTCCAGGACTGGGACGGCATCGGAGACATGCGCTTCGTCGGGTTCAAGCAGTACGGCTGGCTGCTTCAGGACTCGGTGTTCTGGCACTCGGTGCTCAACACCTTCGAGATCTGGTTCCTGTCCACGGTGCCGATGCTGTTCCTGGCCCTGGTGCTGGCGTTCCTGCTGCATTCCCAGGTCCGCTTCACCGGTGCCTACCGGGTGGCGTACTTCATCCCCAACGTGACCTCGATGGTCGCCATGACCGTCGTCTTCGGCTCGGTCTTCGCCCAGGCGGGCCTCGCCAACGCGGTGCTGCGGGCGATCGGGGTGGACGGGATCGGCTGGCTGTCCTCGGAGTGGGGCATCAAGTCGTCCGTCTCCCTGATGATCATCTGGCGGTGGGTCGGCTACAACGCGCTGATCTTCCTGGCGGGCCTCCAGGCCATCCCCACCGAGCACTTCGAGGCCGCCCGCGTCGACGGCGCGAACAGTTGGCAGACCCTCTTCAGGGTCGTCCTGCCGCAGCTTCGGCCCGTGGTGCTGTTCGCCGCCGTCACCTCCACCATCAACGGCCTGCAGATCTTCACCGAGTCCCAGGTGCTCTTCCAGTCGAGCGACGTCGGAACCACCGGCGGTCCGGGCCAGGAAGGGATGACCATCGTGCTCTATCTGTGGCAGAAGGCCTTCAAGGAGCACCAGTTCGGCTACGGCGCCGCGATGGGCTGGGTCCTCTTCGCGATCATCGCCGTCTTCACCATCATCAACTGGCGGATGGTCGCCGGCTCGGACGACGACCGCCGTCCCGGCATCGCCGGTCTGCTGCGCCGCAAGGGGGCTCGCAATGGTCGCTGACGACAGGACGACCGGCAGCGCGGGCCTGGCCATCGGCTCCGGCAGCAGGCTCAGCCGTATCGGCGTCCGGGCGACGCTGCTGTTCGGTGTGCTGGTCTCGCTGTTCCCCTTCTACTGGCTGGTGGTGCTGGCCTCCGGCACCACCCAGGACATCTACCAATACCCGCCCAAGCTGCTCCCGGGGCCGCATCTGCTGGACAACATGGGACGGGTGCTCGACACCGTCGACTTCTTCGGCTCGCTGTTCAACACCGTCGTCGTCTCCGTGCTCGGGACCGTGCTGGTGCTGTTCTTCGACTCGCTGGCCGCGTTCGCCTTCGCCAAGTACGAGTTCCCGGCGAAGAAGTTCCTCTTCGGCATGCTGCTGGTGACGTACATGATCCCGGCGCAGCTCTCCCTGGTGCCGCAGTTCGTCACCATGGCCGAGTTCGGCTGGGCGGGCTCGCTGAAGGCGCTGATCATCCCCAGCGCGGCGAACGCGTTCGGCATCTTCTGGATGCGCCAGTACGCCCAGAACTCACTGCCGGACGAGCTGCTGGACGCGGGGCGGATCGACGGGGCCGGCTTCTTCCGCCTCTACTGGACGGTCGCCCTGCCGCTGTTCCGCCCGGCCCTGGCCTTCCTCGGCATCTTCACGTTCATCGGCCTGTGGAACGACTACATCTGGCCCCTGGTCGTCATGATCGACCCGGACAAGGTCACCCTGCAGGTGGCCCTGGCGAATCTCAACGTCCTCTACAACACCGACTACTCCCTGGTGATGGCCGGCGCCTTGATGAGCGTCATCCCGTTGATCCTGGTGTTCCTGATCGGCGCGCGGCACTTCCTGCGGGACCTGGCGGCGGGGGCGATGAAAATGTGAGACGGCGGATGAGGGGCAGGGGACCGGGGCGTTCTCGATAAGGTGCGGAGAGGGTCCCCGGTTCTCGTGAGGAGTGGCTGCGTGGCGCAGGTCAGGCCCATGCGGGCGGATGCTCGGCGTAACTACGAGCGGTTGCTGAAGGCGGCCGTGGCGGCCTTCGCCGAGCATGGGGAGAGCGCGTCGCTCGACGACATCGCGAAGCGGGCCGGGGTCGGCTCCGGCACGCTGTACCGGCACTTCCCGACCCGGCACGCGCTGCTGGAGGCCGCGTACCTCGACCGTATCGAGGCGATCGCGGCCCGCGCCGACGAACTCGCGGCCGGGCTCCCGCCGGGCGAGGCGCTGGTGGAGTGGCTGTACGAACTCGGCACCGGGCTGATCGCGGTGCGCGGCCTCAAGGCCCTGCTGGGCCCGGCGGTCACGGAGACCGGCTCCCCTGTGGGCACGGCCTGCGGTGACTCGGTGAAGGGCGCGGCGGGGCGACTGGTCCGCGCGGCGCAGGAGGAGGGCGCGCTGCGGGGGGATGTCGAGCCGGTCGACATCTTGCGGCTGGTGCATGGGGTCGCGGCGGCGGCGGAGCTGGCGGATGCGGAGTGTGGGTATGTCCGGCGGTATCTGATGCTGTGGGTGGAGGGGCTTCGGCCGAGGGGTGTGTGAGGGGAGGCGGCGGGCACGGCGGTGTCCGGTCGCGGGCCCTCGCGCCGTAGGAGTACGGGAGTTTTGCGGGTGCGGCGGGTGGGTGGCTTGTCGCGCAGTTCCCCGCG
>NZ_JBHUQX010000577.1:0-4582 GCF_042674225.1 Streptomyces sp. NPDC056948 | reverse complement strand
GGGCGTCACCGCCTGCGCCGAAGCGGGCATCGGCGGCACGCTCTTCGGCCACAGCCCCGTCGAACTCGGCGCCTACCAGCTCGCCCGGGACAAGGGGCTGCTGCCCCTGCGCGTGCAGCTCATGGTGTCCGGAGACCGGCTGCGCCCGGTCGCGGCACACGAGACCGACGGCATCCCGCGGGCCCTCGACCTCGGCCTGCGCACCGGGTTCGGCGACGACCGGCTCTCCGTGGGCGCTCTGAAGATCTACACCGACGGCGGCATGATGGCCCGTACGGCCGCGCTGGGCAGCCCGTACGAAGGGCTCGACCACACCGGGCAGTTGCAGGACGACCCGCAGGCGCTCACCGACCTCATCGTGGACGGCCACCTCGCCGGCTGGCAGCTCGCCGTGCACGCGATCGGCGACCGCGCGGCCGACGTGGCCCTGGACGCCCTCGACCGCGCCCAGCGCCTGCGGCCCCGGCCCGAGGCCCGCCACCGCATCGAACACGCCGGGCTGATCCGGCCCGACCAGCTCCCGCGCTTCGCGCGACTCGGCGTCAGCGCGGTGATCCAGCCCAACTTCCTGCGGTACTTCGGCGACGACTACGCGTCGATCATGGGCGTGGAACGCGCACCGTGGCTGTACCGGGGCAGGGCGTTCCTGGACCACGGCATCCCGCTGGTGGGCAGCTCCGACCGTCCCGTCGCCGACGGATCGCCCCTGCGGGCCGTCCAGTTCATGGTCGAGCGCGCCTCGACCTCGGGGCAGGTCATCGGCCCGGACGAGGGCATCACCGTCGACGAGGCGCTGCACGCGTACACCGTCGCCGGTGCCCACGCCTGCCACTGGGAGGACAGCCTGGGGAGTCTCACCCCCGGCAAACGCGCCGACCTGGTCGTGCTCGGCGACGATCCCCGGCACGTCGACACCTCCCGCATCGGAGACATCGAGGTCGTGGAGACGTACGTCGACGGCAGCCCGGGCCGTCCGCGCGTTTGATCCCGGGTCCGGTACCGAGGAAGGAATCCCTTGACCACGGCTACGCCGCGCCCTGCCGCGCTGCCGCACGCACTTCTCGCGCCGTCGCCCTCGGTGCGCACCGCCCGCCCGGACGAGGCCGCCGCGCTCGCCGCCCTGTCCCTGCCCTTCGTACGCTCGGGTGCGCTGCGCGAACGCCCCGTCTCCCTCTATGCCGGCCATGCCGCGGACTTCCTGGTACTGGAGGCACCGGACGGCACCCTGGAGGGCTGCGTGGGCATGCGGGCGTATCCCGAAGGGGGAGAGGGCGGCGGACCCGCAGGCGTCGTCTACAACTTCTGCGTGGCGGAGCACCAGCAGGGGAGCGGAGCGGGAGCAGGGCTGCTGCGCGCGGTCCTGGCCATGGCCCGCGCCCAGTCACTCGACGCCCTGTTCACGGCGACCACCGGCGGCGGCGGACTGTTCCTCCGCTACGGCTTCACGCCCACGACCGCCCGACTGGCGCCGCGGGCCTGGGCGGAGTCCCTGGACCCGCGGCGCAACGCCCGGGTCCTGGTCAGGACTTGGTGACCGCGTCGGGAACCACGGTCGTGCCCGGACTGGTCTCCGCGAGGACGCCGCGCAGCACCGCGTGCGGCACCCGGCCGTCCAGTACATGCGCCTTGCGCACGCCGCCGCGGACGGCCCGCAGACAGCCCTCCATCTTCGGCAGCATCCCGCTCGCCAGCCCGGGCAGCAGCCCGTCCAGCGCACCGGCCGTCAGCCGTCCGATCACCTCGGTGCTGCGCGGCCAGTCCGCGTAGAGCCCCTCGACATCGGTGAGCATCACCAGCCGCTCGGCGTCGAGGGCGACGGCGAGGGCCGACGCCGCGAGATCGGCGTTGACGTTGTAGACCTGCCCGTCCGCACCGCGCGCCACGGGAGAGACGACAGGGATGTGCCCCTGCTCCAGCAGGGCGCGCACCATCGCCGGGTTCACGTCCACGATGTCGCCGACGAGCCCGATGTCCACCGCTTTGCCGTCCACCCGGGCCGGTCGCCGTACGGCGGTCATCGTGTGCGCGTCCTCGCCGGTCAGGCCCACCGCGAAGGGCCCATGGGCGTTGATGTGACCGACCAGCTCCCGCTGGACCCGGCCCGTCAGCACCATGCGCACCACGTCCATGGTCTCCGGGGTGGTGACCCTGAGGCCCGCCTCGAAACGGGTCTCCAGGCCCAGACGGTCGAGCATCGCGCTGATCTGCGGCCCGCCGCCGTGCACGACGACCGGGCGCAGCCCCGCGTGCCACAGCTCCACCATGTCCTGGGCGAAGGCCCGATGCAGACTCGCGTCCACCATGGCGTTGCCGCCGAACTTCACGACGACCGCGCTGCCCAGGAGCTCACCCGGCGGCTGGGGAAGGGACGGGAAACGGGTCGCGACCGGGTCGGCCTGGGTCACGCTCACGGAGTCACTCCAATTCAAGGTTTGTCGAGGAAGGCACCGGTGTTCCGCGCCGCGGGCGTCACGCGTTCCTCCGCTCCCGGTGCAGGAGCAGGGCGCGCAGCAGACCGTCCGTCGTACAGACCACTCCGGCGCGCGCGGCCCACCGGAGCGCCAAGGCGTGCTCCTCGGCGGAGAAGTCGGCGACCGCGTCGGCGACGACGAACGGCTGGATGTCGTTCATGAAGGCGTCCGCGGCGGTCAGCAGGACGCCGAGGTGTGCGTGCACCCCGCAGATGATCAGCTGGTCCCGGTTCTGGGAGCGCAGCAGCCTGCCGAGATGGCTGCGCAGGAAGGCGTTGTGGCGCACGTTCGCCAGCAGGTGCTCCCCGGGGCGGGGCGTGAGAGGCGCGACGATCGCCGCGGCATCCGGCTCGTCCCCTATCCCCGGCCCCCACATGTCACCGACCAGCCCGCGCTGCGCGGGCGGCTGCCCGGCCGGCTCCGCGCTGAACACGATGGGCATGTCCAGGGTGTCGGCGAGTTCCCGGAGCGCGGCGATGTTGTCGACGAGTTCCACCACGGGGGAGCGGCCGGCGGGGAAGGCCCGGACGAAGTGGTTCTGCATGTCGTGGACCAGGAGCGCGGCACGGGCCGGGTCGATCCGCCAGGAGACGTGCGACCGGGGGATCGCGGAGCGATCCGGCATGGGATAGGAGCCGATGGCCGGCAAGCCCATGGTGATTCTCTCCCCCCGATCACGCGAAGCGGTCCGGATCCACACGAGAAATTTAGCTTAGCCTAACCTAAATTGAGCCCCGTGGGGCTGGAGTTGACGCAGCACGGTCCGGCCTTCCGGATGTGGCGATGGTCACGCACCTCGCCGAACTCCGTTGCGTAGGCTGGCGTCGGCCATTCGCAAGGCAACCAGTAGCCCTTGACCTGCTAGAGCGCGGGCAGGGAGCGTCATAGTGGGAGTGCACCGATGTTGCGAACCATGTTCAAGTCCAAGATCCACCGAGCCACCGTCACCCAGGCCGACCTGCACTACGTGGGATCGGTGACCATCGACGCCGACCTGCTCGACGCCGCCGATCTGCTGCCCGGCGAGCTCGTGCACATCGTGGACATCACCAACGGCGCCCGGCTGGAGACGTACGTCATCGAGGGCGAGCGCGGATCCGGGGTGATCGGGATCAACGGGGCCGCCGCGCATCTCGTGCACCCCGGCGATCTCGTGATCATCATCAGCTACGCACAGGTGACGGACGCCGAGGCGCGGGCACTCACCCCCAGGGTCGTGCACGTGGACCGCGACAACCGGATCGCGGCCCTGGGCGCCGACCCGTCCGAGCCGGTGCCGGGCTCGGACCAGCAGCGCAGCCCGCAGGCCGTCGGGGCCTGACCGGACGCAGACGGGACAGGAGCATGTCCGTATGAAGGACCTGGAGATCCGCGACGACCGGGCCGCCGGCCGCCTGGAGGCGCTGACCGGCGGTGAAGTCGTCGGCCGCATCGAGTACTTCGTCCTCGAGAGCCCCGCACGCGCGCTGGTGCCCGTCCACACGATCGTCGAACCGGCCCACGAGGGCCAGGGCATCGCGGGGTCGCTGGCACGCGAGCTCTACGCCATCGCCGCACGTGAGCACAGCCCGGTCGTCTCGCTGTGTCCCTACGTCACCCGATGGGTCGAACGCCACCCCGACGAGGCCCGCCCGGCCGATCCGGACCTGCTGACGGCGGCGAAGGAATGGCTGTCCGCCCACCCCGGCCGCTTCTGACCCACCTGGACCCCTCCCCGTCCCGCGCCGGAGTGACTGGGGAAGCAGGTGTCGGGTAGGCGGGGGAGTAGTCCAGAGCCGGAGTCGATCGACTGGCTGGAGGGCCTCATGACGAATCCGTTTCCCGACCCCGTGCATCCGGGGCCGACACCGGGCCCGGATCCCCAGCACCCGGAGCCGCGCCCCGACCCGGTGCCGGATCCGCAGCCACCGCCGGGCCCGGAGCCCACTCCGCCGCCCCCGTCCCCGACCCCGCCCCCGTCCCCGACCCCGCCCCCGGGGCCGGACCCCGTGCCGGGTCCCGACCCGTCACCGATCCCCCCGGGCCCGGAGCCCGTACCGAGCCCCGAGCCGGGCCCGCCGCTGTCCTGAACAGACGGTAAGAGAACAAGAGAAAGGGGCCGGAGGACAGCC
>NZ_JBHUQX010000576.1:0-4610 GCF_042674225.1 Streptomyces sp. NPDC056948 | reverse complement strand
GCCGATGCCGGGACGGCGGCCGATCCGCAGGCGGGCGTCGGCGCCGCCGCGCCCGGTGTAGCGGCGGCTGCCGCCGCGCAGGCCGGTCTCCGCGGCGGAGCGACCGCCTCCGCCACCGAGCCCCACCCCCTGACGGACCTCACCCCCGACGCCCCGGAAGCCACCCCGCAGCCGCTCGCCCTCACCGGCACCACCGACACCACACCTGCCCCCGCCCCCACCGGCCCCTCCCGCCGCCTCTTCGTCTCGCGCGTCGTCGCCGGGGCCGCCGCGGCCGCCGCTGTCGGGACCGTGGGGTACGGGACGTACGGCGTGCTGCGGGGGCCGAAGGTGAAACGGGTCACCGTGCCGCTGGCCAAGCTGCCGCGCGCGGCGCACGGGTTCCGGATCGCGGTGGTCAGCGACGTCCACCTCGGCCCGGTCCTGGGCCGCGGCTTCGCGCAGACGGTCGTCGACACGATCAACGCGACCCAGCCCGACCTGATCGCGGTCGTCGGCGACCTGGTCGACGGCAGCGTCAAGGACCTCGGCCCCGCCGCGGCACCGCTGGCCCAGCTGAGGGCCCGTCACGGGTCCTACTTCGTCACCGGCAACCACGAGTACTTCTCCGGCGCCGAACAGTGGATCGAAGAAGTCCGGCGCCTGGGCCTCAACCCCTTGGAGAACGCCCGCAGGGAGCTCCCGTACTTCGACCTGGCCGGAGTCAACGACGTCTCGGGCGAGGAGGAGGGCCAGGGTCCCGACTTCGCCCGGGCGCTCGGCGACCGGGACACCGCACGCGCGTGCGTGCTGCTCGCCCACCAGCCCGTCCAGATCCACGACGCCGTCGAACACGGCGTGGACCTCCAGCTCTCCGGCCACACCCACGGCGGCCAGCTCTGGCCCGGCAACCTCATCGCCTCCGCCGCCAACCCGACCCTCGCGGGCCTGGAGCGCTACGGCGACACCCAGCTCTACGTCTCGCGCGGCGCGGGCGCCTGGGGCCCGCCCACCCGGGTCGGCGCACCGTCGGACATCACGCTCATCGAGCTGGCGTCGAAGCAGGCCTGACCGAGCAGCCCCCTGTGCGTCCCCTCTGCGCCTCACCCTGTGAGAACGCTGTGAAACCGGACCGAATCGCCCATCGGTAAGTTCTTTCCCAACTCGGCAGAACTCTCTTCCCCGGGGTCAAAAACCTGTGATTGTGTGAGGCCGCCACGAAGGGGTGTGGCACCGGCACAAGGGCCCAAAGGGGTCTGGGGAGGGCAAGGCCGATGCGATCGGTTCGCATGCGGATACTCGCGGGGCTGCTCGTCCTGGCGGCCGTGGGCGTGGGCGCCTGGCAGTTCCTGCCGTCGAAGAGCGACGGCAGGACCATCACGGTGGGCACGACGGACGCCGTCACCTCGCTCGACCCGGCCGGCGCCTACGACGCCGGCTCCTGGGCGCTGTTCAGCAACGTCTTCCAGTCGCTGCTGACCTTCACGCCGGGCGGCACCGCACCCGTACCGGACGCGGCGAAGAGCTGCGCGTTCGCCGGCGGAGACCTGACGACGTACCGCTGCGACCTGCGCTCCGGCCTCACCTTCCCGAGCGGCCGGACGATGACCGCCGAGGACGTGAAGTACTCCTTCGACCGGATCCTGAAGATCAAGTCGCCCGTCGGCCCGGCGCCTCTGCTCGACACCCTCGGTTCGGTGAGCGCCGACCGGCTGACCGTCACCTTCCACCTGTCCTCGCCCGACGCGACCTTCCCGTTCAAGGTGGCCACCGGCGCCGGCTCGATCGTCGACCACACCGCGTACCCGGCCGCCGGGCTGCGCACCGACAACGCTGTCGACGGCACCGGCCCGTACACCCTCACCTCCTACACGAAGAACGACAGGGCGGTCCTCGCGCCCAACGCCGGCTACCAGGGCGCCGTCAAGAATGGCGCGGACCGCTCCGTCGAGCTGCGCTACTACGACACTCCCGACGCGCTCGACACCGCCTGGAAGGACAGGCAGGTCGAGGTCGCGACCCGCCAGCTACCGCCCCAGGTCCTCGCCGCCCTGAACCCCAGCGACCCCGCCCAGCGCGTCTTCGAGGCGGACGGCTCCGAGACCCGCAACCTGTACTTCAACACCCGCTCGGGCAAGCCCCTGCACAACCCCGAGGTCCGCCAGGCCATGGCCTGGCTGATCGACCGCGAGCGACTGGCCGCCACCGTCTACGACGGCACCGTCGACCCCCTGTACTCCCTGATCCCGGCGGGCATCACCGGCCACACCGCCTCGTTCTTCGACGACTACCCCGAGCAGGACGCGAAGAAGGCACGGCAGTTGCTCACCAAAGCCGGCGTGAGCCTGCCGGTCCGCATCACCTACGGCTACGCCAAGGGCCGCGGCGCCGGTGCCCAGGAAGGCGCCGAGATCAAGCGGGAGCTGGAGGCGAGCGGGCTCTTCAAGGTCACTCTCCAGGGCTACGAGTGGACCGACTTCCAGAAGCGGTGGGCGACCGGCAAACTCGACGCGTACGCCGTCGGCTGGGTCGCCGACTTCCCCGACCCGGACACCTTCGGCGCCGCGCTCGTCGGCACCGGCAGCGCCATGAACACCGGCTACAGCAGCAAGACCGTGGACCGGCTCATCAAGGACAGCCAGCGCTACGCCGACCGCGGCGAAGCCGACCGGGACTTCCGCGAGGTGCAGCAGACCGTCGCGCAGGACGTGCCGGTGCTCCCGCTGTGGCAGGCGAAGGAGTACGTCGTCACCACCGAGGACATCGGCGGCGGCCAGTACCTCTCGGACGGCACGGGCGTCTTCCGCCTCTGGAGCCTCACAAGGCTCTGAGGTGCCCTGCGCGGCCCTGGGTCATGTCCGCGGCCTAGGACTCGGTGCGGCGCGCCGCCGGGTCCGGGATCGCCCGCGTCATGCCCGGCAGGAAGTCCGTGAACAGCTCGTGGACCTCCCGCACCAGGGGCCGCAGCACCCGGAAGCGGGCCAGGGCGACGCCCCGCGAGGTGAGCCGGGCACCGCGCTCCGCGAGCCGGTAGCTGCGCTCCCGCCCCTCCGTACGGTCGAAGATCCAGTACAGGACGAGTCCCATTTGGGACAGCCACATCAACTCGGGAAGGATGTCCCGCAGTTCCTCGGGCACCTTCGTCTTGGTCGCCCCCGCCAGCACCTCCCGGTGGACGCTGATGGCCTCCACGCGCGCGTGCTCCGACTCGGGGGAGAAGGGGCTGAGCGGGCTGTCCGGGTCGGCGGCGTTCTTGAAGAACTGCACCGCGAACTCGTGGTAGGGGGCGGCGATGTCCAGCCAGGTCCGCAGGACACCCGCGAGCCGTGCCTCCAGGTCGGTCTCCCGGTCCAGGATCTCTCGGACCGCCACCTGGTGCTCGGCGGCGATCCGGTCGTAGAAGCCCTGGATCAGGTGCTCCTTGCCCGCGAAGTAGTAGTACGCGTTGCCGACGGAGACCCCGGCCTCCTGGGCGATGGCCCGCATCGTCGTCTTGTCGTAGCCGCGCTCCTGGAACAGCCGCATGGCCGTCTCCAGGATCAGGGCGCGGGTCTGCTCGGACTTCGTGGGGGTGGCGCCGTCGTCGGGGCCGTCGTTCTTCGCGGACACGGGAAGAGAGCCTAACGTCAGCACCGGTGCGGCTACCGAGGGGCGCAGGTGCCGTCGGCGCAGCCCGGCGCGTTGTAGGTCCAGCCGGCGTCCGGGTCGTACGCCCACCCGTCCGCGCGCCGGTACACCCGGCCGCCCCACTGCGCCCCGCCCCGCGGCCCCTGGTGCCACTGCCCCCCGCGCCACTTGGCGGCGGCGAGCACCGCGCCCTTGGCGAGCAGGGCGCCGGACGGGGTGCTCAGCCGGTGGGCGAGCGGCCGGTGCTCGCGCAGCGCCCACAGGGTGACGACCCAGGCGGCGGGCCCCAGGTAGACCTGGCCGGCGTCGCCGACGACGGTGATCTCGTCGAGGGTGGCGCCGTGGTCGAGTCCGGGAAAGCGCCGCCGGGCCTCCTCGGAGGCGGCCGGGACCAGCTCCAGCGGCACGAGCTGTGCCTGCCGCAGGAGCCAGTCGCGCAGGAACGCGCACAGGGAGCACTCGGCGTCGTACAGGACGGTGAGCCGGCGGACCGGTGCGGTGGCGTTCACCCGGGCCTCCGCTCAGGCCCGGGCCGACGGGGCCGCCCAGCCCTGCGGCGGCACGGGCGGCACCTGCTCCCGCTCCATCACACCCCGCCGCCGGATCCGGTTCAGCACATAGACGTTGGCCAGGTGCATCACGCCGAGCACCAGCAGTACGACGCCGAGCTTGGTCGACAGGGCCTCGAAGACGCCGCGCGTGTCGGTGATGGTCTCGTCGCCGCTCAGATACAGCGCGACGAACCCGAGGTTGACGAGATAGAAGCCGACCACCAGAAGGTGGTTGACGGCATCGGCGAGCTTCTCGTTGCCGTGCAGCACATCGGCGAGGAAGACCTTCCCGTTCCGGCTGAGCGTGCGAGCCACCCAGATGGTCAACCCGACGCTGACCAGCAGGTAGATGACGTAGGCGATGACCGTGCGGTCCATTGCCCCACCCTTCTTGAACACGTTCAAAACGCTGTCGAGGGAGACTGTAGACCCTTTTTTGAACGTGTTCAACAC
>NZ_JBHUQX010000575.1:0-4629 GCF_042674225.1 Streptomyces sp. NPDC056948 | reverse complement strand
CCCGGAGATGTCCGGGCGCCCTCGGTGTGTCTCAGCGCCGGCGGGCCAGGGACAGGGTGCGCTGGGCCGCCGTCACCACCGCCGCGTCGACGAAACAGCCGTCCGGGAGAGCCTGGGCGCCCTGTTCCGTCGCCGCCGCCTTGAGGATCGTCTCCGCCTGTTCGATCTCCCCCTCGGTGGGCAGATAGGCACGTTCGATGACCGGAAGCTGACGGGGGTGGATCGCGGCGCGGCCCAGGAACCCCAGGGCGCGGCCGTGGGCGCAGGAGGCGGCCAGGCCCTCCAGGTCGCGGATGTCCGGGTGGACCGACTGCGCCGGCGGGGGCAGGCCCGCCGCCCGGGCGGCCACGATCACCCGGGAGCGGGACCAATCGAGACCCGCGTCGTGCCGTACGCCCAGGTCGGCCCGCAGGTCCGCCTCCCCGAGCGCGATGCCCCGCAGGGACGGGTGGGCGGTGGCGACGGCGTAGGCCTGTTCCACGCCGAGGGCCGTCTCCAGGAGGGCGTACAGGGGCAGCCCCGGCACGGTGCGCCGGGCGATCCGGACGATCTCGTCGGGTGAGGTGATCTTGGGGAGCCGCAGGGCGCAGAGGCCGGGAGCGCGGGCCACGGCCGCGATGTCCGGCGCGGCCCAAGGGGTGTCCAGGGCGTTGACGCGGACGTGGACCGGGATCGGTGGCAGGTCGCCGAGCAGGTCGGCGGTGGCGGCCCGGGCGTAGGCCTTGCGGTCCGGGGCGACCGCGTCCTCCAGGTCGATGACGACGATGTCGGCGCCGCAGGTGAGGGCCTTCGCCACCACCTGCGGGCGGTCGCCCGGGGCATACAGCCAGGTGAGCGGATACGCCGCCGTCACAGAGCGCCCTCCGTGCGCAGCGCCGTGAGGTCGGCCGGGGACAGGCCCAGCTCGGTCAGGACCTCGTCGGTGTCGGCGCCGTGCGGGCGGCCGGCCCAGCGGATCGAGCCGGGTGTGGCGGAGAGACGGAAGAGCACGTTCTGCATGCGCAGAGGGCCCAGTTCCGGGTCGTCGACCGTGGTGATGGTGTTCAGGGCCTGGTACTGCGGGTCCGCCATCACGTCCCGGACGTCCTGGACCGGGGCCACCGCCGCCTCCGCCTTCTCGAAGGCAGCCAGGACGTCCGTGCGGGTGCGCGCGGCGATCCAGGAGCCGACCGCCTCGTCCAGGAGGTCGGCGTGGCGGGCGCGGTCGGCGCCCGTGGCGAACCACGGCTCGTCGATCAGTTCCGGGCGGCCCACCAGGTGCATCACGCGCTCCGCGACCGACTGGGCCGACGTGGACACGGCGACCCAGGTGCCGTCCGCCGTGCGGTAGACGCCGCGCGGGGCGTTGTTGGGGGAGCGGTTGCCGGTGCGGGGCTGGACGTGGCCGAGCTGGTCGTACCAGAGGGGCTGGGGGCCGAGGGCGGCCAGGATCGGTTCGATCAGGGCCATGTCGACGACCTGGCCCTCGCCGGTGCGCTCGCGTGCCGCCAGCGCCGTCATCACCGCGTACGCCGTCGTCAGGCCCGCGATGGAGTCGGCCAGGCCGAACGGCGGGAGGGTCGGGGGCGCGTCCGGTTCACCGGTGATCGCGGCGAAGCCGCTCATCGCCTCGGCGAGGGTGCCGAAGCCGGGGCGGTGCGCGTAGGGGCCGAACTGGCCGAAGGCGGTGACACGGGCCAGGACCAGGCGGGGGTTGGCGGCCGACAGCTCCGGCCAGCCCAGGTCCCACTTCTCCAGGGTGCCGGGGCGGAAGTTCTCGATGACCACGTCGGCGGTGGCGGCGAGGCGCAGGAGGGTGGTGCGGCCGCCGGGCTTCGACAGGTCCAGGGTGATGGTGCGCTTGTTGCGGCCGAGCATCTTCCACCACAGGCCGACGCCGTCCTTCGACGGGCCGTGGCCGCGGGAGGGGTCCGGTTTCGACGGGTGCTCGACCTTGACGACCTCGGCGCCGAAGTCGCCGAGCAGGGTGGCGGCGAGCGGGCCGGCGAAGAGGGTGGCGAGGTCGAGGACGCGGAGGCCGGTGAGGGGAGCGGTCATGGGCGCGGTCATGGCGGCGGTCATGGTCGGTGGGTCTCCCGGTGCGTGAGGTGGGCGAGTGCGTCGAAGCCGATGCCGTCGAAGTCGCCGACGGACGTGGCGAGACGGTTCTTCAACGGAGCCGTCCAGCGGTCGGGGAGTGCCGCGGGGTGCCCGGCCAGCAGACCGGCGACGCTGCCGGCCGTCGCGCCGTTGGAGTCGGTGTCCCAACCGCCGCTCACGGCACGGCAGATGGAGCCCGGGAAGTCGCCGTTCGCGTGGGTGAGGGCGGCGGCGATCAGGGCGGTGTTGGGGACGGCGTGCACCCAGTGGTGGGTGTCGGCGTGGGTGGCGTGCAGTGCGTCGACGACCGTGTCGAAGTCGCTGTGCTCCTGGGCCAGTCGGACGGCGTGGCGGACGGCTCGGGCGAGGCGGGAGCGTGGGGGTACGACGGTGAGGCCGGTGCGCAGGCAGGCGTGGACGTCGTGTTCGCCGGTCGCGGCGGTCGCGAGGGTCGCTGCCGCGAACATCGCGGCGTAGACGCCGTTTGCGGTGTGGGTGAGCGTGGCGTCGCGGTGGGCCTGTTCCGCGGCGGCGCCCGGGTCGCCGGGGTGGGTCCAGCCGTGGACGTCGGCGCGGATCAGGGCGCCGATCCATTCGCGGAACGGGTTGCGATGGCGGGCGGTGTGCGGGGGTTCCAGGCCGGAGAGGAGGTTGCGGTAGGCGATGCGTTCGGCGGTGAAGGTGCGGCCTGCGGGGAGTTCGTCGAGCCAGGTGCGGGCCACGTCCGTGGTGGTGAAGGAGCTGCCGTGGCGTTGGAGGACGAGGAGGTTGAGGAGGGGGTAGTTGAGGTCGTCGTCCTCGGGCATGCCGTCGATGTTCTCGGCGAGGGAGGTGCTCGCCGAGCGGCGGTTCCAGGGGTGTTCTTGGAGGAGGTCCTCGGGGACGCCCCGGGCTGTGAAGTACGTGGTGAGGGGCCGGTTGCCGGTGGAGTCGGCCAGTTGGCGGATGGCTTCGAGGGGGAGTTTCTCGACGGGCTTGCCCAGGAGGCAGCCGGTGGCGCGGCCCAGCCAGGCGGCTTCCAGGTGCTGCGGCGTTGCGGCGGCGCGACTGCCCGCAGGCTCTGGCCAGTTCGGGCACAGCCGTTTGATCTCCTCCAGGTCCGTTGGTTCGTCGTCGGCCAAGGCGCTCGGCAGGTCCGCCAATTCGTCCAGGAGGTCTCTTGCCAACTGGCGGAGGTACCGGGACGCCGGGGTCGGGGACGCGCCGGCTGTGAGGGGGGCCTCCTGGCCGCCCGCCGCTCGCCAGCGGGCGGCGATCGCCTTCGGCTCGCGGCCGTCCTGGGATGCCTGGCGGAGTTCGTGGCCGATCAGGTCCTCCGGCTGGACCCAGGTCAGTCGGAGCATTCCGGGCCTCCGAGGGACGCGAAGGCCTGTTCGTGGCCGCGGCGGCGGGATACGTCCCGGGCGAAGATCTCGCGGGTGACGGCCGTGAGGGTCGTGGCCGGTTCCCAGAGGTCCAGGCGGCTGGCCTCCGCGACCGTCTTGGACCAGTCCTGGGGGATCGGCGAGCCGAGGGCACCGGCCATGGCCCCTGCCATCGTGGCGATGGAGTCGCAGTCGCGGCCGTAGTTCACCGCGCCGAGGACCGCGTGGCGGTAGTCGCCCTGGGCCACGAGCAACAGGCCCAGGGCCACGGGGAGTTCCTCGATCGCGTGGAGGCGGGAAGGGCGGCGGGCGCCGAGAGAAGGGGACCGGTAGTCGGGGCCCACCGTGTCGTAGGGGGCCACCGCCTCGCGCAGGGGGCGCAGCGCCGATTCGAAGTCCGGGTGCCGGGAGGCCTCCTCGCAGACCCGCTCGATGGCGGTGCGGGTGCCGTCCTTCGCCAGGGACAGACAGGCCGAGACGACCGAGTCCGGCGTCGCCCCCGGGGCGCAGGCCGCCGCCACCGCCGCTGCCAGGACGCCCGCCGCCTCACGGCCGTACGACGACTGGTGCGCGCCGGCGATGTCGAGGGCCTCGGCGTACGCCGCCGGCGGGTTGGCCGCGTTGACCAGGCCGACCGGGGCCATGTACATCGCCGCACCGCAGTTGACGATGTTGCCGGTGCCGGCCTCGCGCGGGTCGGCATGGCCGTAGTGGAGCCGCGTCACCAGCCATTTCTCCGCCAGGAAGATCCGTTGGAGGGGGAGGGCCTCGGTCTCCAGTTCCGGGATCCAGCGTGGCTCGGTCATGAGGTCGGGGACCAGGTGGTCGGCGACCGCGTAGGCGTCGAGGTGGTCGCGGACCCGGGCGTAGACGCGGACCAGGGCGTGGGTCATCAAGGTGTCGTCGGTGATGTGGCCGTCGCCCTTGTGGTACGGGGCGAGAGGGCGGGCCGTGCGCCAGGCGTCGCCGTGCCAGGGGCCGACGATGCCGTGGACGCGGCCGCCGTGGCGTTCGAGGATCTGCTCGGGCGCGTAGCCCTCGACGGGGCCGCCGAGGGCGTCGCCGACGGCGGCTCCGACCAGGGCACCGGAGATCCGCTCGTCCAATGGGGCGTTTTGGTGCGGTTTGGGCTTCATGGCCGCATCATCCACCTGGGCGGGCCGGTAGGGCGGCTTCGAGGAGTTCG
>NZ_JBHUQX010000574.1:0-4679 GCF_042674225.1 Streptomyces sp. NPDC056948 | reverse complement strand
GTCGACGCCCTCCAGGCCGCGCACGAGGCCGTCTCCCCGGCCGCCGTGCTGGTCCCGTCCTCCGCCGAGGGCAAGGAGATCGCCGCCCGTCTGGCGCTGCGTCTGGGCTCGGGCATCATCACCGACGCCATCGACCTGGAGGCCGGCGACGAGGGCCCGGTGGCCACCCAGTCGGTGTTCGCCGCGTCCTTCACCACCAAGTCCCGTGTCTCCAAGGGCACCCCGGTCATCACGGTCAAGCCCAACAGCGCCGCCGTCGAGGCCGCCCCGGCCGCCGGCGCGGTCGAGGCGCTGTCCGTGTCCTTCTCCGCCACCGCGACCGGCACCAAGGTCACCGGCCGCACCCCGCGTGAGTCGACGGGCCGTCCGGACCTGACCGAGGCCGCGATCGTGGTCTCCGGCGGCCGTGGCGTCAACGGCGCGGAGAACTTCGCGGTCATCGAAGCGCTCGCCGACTCCCTCGGTGCCGCTGTCGGTGCCTCGCGTGCCGCGGTGGACGCCGGCTGGTACCCGCACACCAACCAGGTCGGCCAGACCGGCAAGAGCGTCTCGCCGCAGCTCTACATCGCCTCCGGCATCTCCGGCGCGATCCAGCACCGCGCCGGCATGCAGACCTCGAAGACCATCGTCGCGATCAACAAGGACGCCGAGGCCCCGATCTTCGACCTCGTCGACTACGGCATCGTCGGCGACCTCTTCGATGTCGTCCCGGCTCTGACCGAGGAGATCAAGACCCGCAAGGGCTGATCTACCCGGCTGTGGAAGGCCCCTGTGACCGCACGAACGGTCACGGGGGCCTCTTCTCATCCCAGGGTCATCGAGGCCTGCACCGGCAGATGGTCGCTCGGATACGTCCCGTCCACGCTGAAGGTGTTCATCCCGGCCCGGTGCGTGGTCACCCCGGGTGTGGTGAGGATCCAGTCGATGCGCCGCCCGCCGGGCCTGAGCGCCCGGTAGCCGTGGTGCGTCCCGTACGCCGGACCCCGCGAGGCCGCCGCGTCCCAGGCGTCCACCAGTCCGATGTCCAGCATGAGGTCGTACACCCGGTTGTCGTGAGCGGCCGCGTTGAAGTCACCGGTGACGATGACCGGTAACGACCGGTCCCACCCGGCGATCGTCTCGCCGATGAGCCCCGCCGAGCGTTCCCGGGCGTACTGGCTGACACTGTCCAGATGGGTGTTGAGGACGTAGAACTCCCGTCCCCCGTGGGCGAGATCGGCGAAACGGACCCAGGTCACCATGCGCAGCCAGTCCGCGTCCCAGGTGTTCGAGGCGATCGTGTACGGAGTGTCGGACAGCCAGAAGTGATCGAACTCGATCGGCTCGAGTCTGCGCGTGTCGTAGAAGACCGCCATGAACTCGTCCTTGCTGCCGCCCCCGCGTCCGGTGCCGATCCAGTCGTAGTGCCCGCCGAGATCCTTCTCGATCGCGCGCACTTGCCGGTAGAGCCCTTCCTGGGTGCCGATGACGTGCGGTCGCTCGCGGCGCAGCAGTTCTCGCATCACCGGTCGGCGTACCTCCCAGCGCGGTGTCCTGTCGACGACGGTCCCGAAACGGACGTTGAACGTCATGACGTCCAGGGCGCCCGGGTGCTCGCCGGCGGAAGCGGGCTGTGTGGGGCCCGCGGTGGTGAGCAGCGGCCCTGCGATGGCGGCGGCCGCCGCTGCCTTGAGCCCGTGGCGGCGCGTCACTCGGACCTCGTTCGACACGTGGTCTCCCTCCCCTTGCACGTCAGGATGAAGCTTGCCTTCTGAATACGGAAGATGAGGGCGGGTCGGCAGTGATCAAGGGTGA
The DNA here is from genome assembly GCF_042674225.1 of Streptomyces sp. NPDC056948. NCBI lineage: Bacteria > Bacillati > Actinomycetota > Actinomycetes > Kitasatosporales > Streptomycetaceae > Streptomyces > Streptomyces sp. NPDC056948. Next base: position 2,885 of record NZ_JBHUQX010000574.1, on the reverse strand, counting down.
AGGATGGAGAATCCCACTTCAAGACGGTGTTGACCAGGGCGAAGGTCGGCCGATAACTTCGCTCTACGGATTATTGATTCCATACAGCGGAAAAGAGGAGGGTCTCGGAATGGGTCAGGGCCAGCAGGAGAAGGTGGCGACCAGCCTCGCGGGCGCCGTCAGCGAGGAGATCAGCGCCTCCCTCGCGCCGGTCGACGCCGAACTGGAGCGCCGCTACCCCGGGGACCCCGGCACCCGCCAGCCCGTCCACACCGTCTACGTACCCGGCGACGTCTTCGCCGCCGACACCGTCCGCTCCTGGGGAGACCGTGCCCTGGCGGCCCTCGACGAACACGCCCCGGACGCCGCGTCCCTCGCCGCCGTTCTCGGCCTCGCCGAGGAACTCGCCGAGCCCGTCCACGCGCGCGTGCGCGCCAAGCTGGAGCGCGAGCCGATCGAGGACCTGCGCGTCGACTTCGAGGACGGCTACGGCAACCGCCCCGACGCCGAGGAGGACGAGGCCGCGGCCCGCGCCGCCCGGCTGATCGCAGAGGCGTACGAGGACGGCACCGCTGCCCCGTACATGGGCATCCGGATGAAGTGCATGGAGGCGCCCGTACGCGACCGGGGCATCCGCACCCTCGACATCTTCCTCACCGGCCTGATGGCGGCCGGCGGCCTGCCCGGCGGGCTGGTGCTCACCCTGCCCAAGGTGACGTACGCCGAGCAGGTCACCGCCATGGCGCGGCTGCTGGACGCCTTCGAGAAGACCCACGGCCTGGAGCCCGGCCGGATCGGCTTCGAGATCCAGATCGAGACCAGCCAGTCCATCCTCGCTCCCGACGGCACCGCCACCGTCGCCCGCATGATCCAGGCCGCCGAGGGCCGCGCCACCGGCCTGCACTACGGCACCTTCGACTACAGCGCCTGCCTCGGCGTCTCCGCCGCCCACCAGGCCAGCGACCACCCCGCCGCCGACCACGCCAAGGCCGTCATGCAGGTCGCGGCGGCCGGCACCGGCGTACGCGTGTCGGACGGCTCCACCAACGTGCTGCCCGTCGGCCCCACCGAGAAGGTGCACGCCGCCTGGCGCCTGCACTACGGCCTCACCCGACGCGCCCTGGCCCGCGCCTACTACCAGGGCTGGGACATGCACCCCGGCCACATCCCGACCCGGTACGCGGCCGTCTTCGCCTTCTACCGCGAGGGCTACGAGCAGGCCGCCGCCCGTCTCGCCCGCTACGCCAACCGCACCGGCGGCGACGTCATGGACGAACCCGCCACCGCCAAGGCCCTCAGCGGCTACCTGCTCCGGGGCCTGGACTGCGGTGCCCTCGACATCGGCGAGGTCGCCCGGCTGACCGGCCTGACCCGCGCCGACCTGGAGAGCTTCGCGACGCCCAGGCGGGCGGACCTGACGGCGTCCGCCTGACGGCGTTCTCCCCAGGGCCTCCGACGGTGTCCGGCGCGCGCCTCGCCGACGCGTACCGGCCCTGTCACAGCCGTCAACGCCGGCTGTCGTTGTCATCGCCGCCCCGTACTCTGTACGCCACGTACTGGCGTGTCGGTGGATCCAGTGGGGTCACAGGAACGGGGCAGCGGTGTCAACGGGGGAGCACGGGCAGACCGAGGGGGCCGGTCGGCTGCTGGCAGGCCGCTATCGCGTCGCGGCCCAACTGGGACGCGGCGGCATGGGCGTCGTCTGGAAGGCCGTCGACGAGGTCCTCGGCCGCGAGGTCGCCGTCAAGGAACTGCGCACCTACACCGACGTGGCCGGTCCCGAACTGGCCGCTCTGCGACTGCGGATGCAGCGCGAGGCACGCGCGGCGGCCCGGGTGCGCCACCCCGGCGTCATCGCCGTGCACGACATCGCGGAGGTCGACGGCCGGCCGCTCATCGTCATGGAACTGGTCGACGGGCCGTCCCTGGACGACGTCCTGCGCGAACGCGGCACGCTGGACCCGCGCGAAGCGGCCGGGATCGGCGCCAAGGTCATGGACGCGCTGTCCGCCGCCCACCGGGCGGGCGTCCTGCACCGAGACGTGAAGCCCGGCAACATCCTGCTCGACCGCTCGGGCCGCGTCGTCCTGACCGACTTCGGCATCGCCACCATGGACGACCCGGGCGACGGTTCGGCCACCCACCTCACCCGCAGCGGCGAACTCGTCGGCTCCCTCGACTACCTGGCCCCCGAGCGCGCCCAGGGCGCCGACCCGGGCCCCGCCTCCGACATCTGGGCCCTGGGCGCCACGCTGTACGCGGCCGTCGAGGGGGCCTCGCCCTTCCGCCGTACGTCCACGTTCTCGACGCTCACGGCGATCGTCACCGAGCCGCTGCCGGAGCCCCTGCGGGCCGGTCCTCTCGGCCCCGTCCTCCAGCAGTTGATGGACAAGCGCCCCGAGTCCCGCCCGGAGGCCGACCAGGCCCGAGAGCTGCTCCAGTCGGCGGCGGACTCGGACGGTACGGACACGCCGACCTCTCCGCTGCGAGAGCCCGCGGCATCGCCCTCGCCCCCGCGCCCGGAGACGGAGCGCAGTGTTCCGGCGGTACCGCCGGGGTTCGGACCACCGCAGCACGTACAGCCGGCCACCGCCGCACCCGGTCCGCAGGGCTTCGGACCGTCAGACCCGGGCAGCACCGGCCACGGCGCCTCCGCACCCACGGGTCCGGTGAACTCCGGCCCCCCGCCCCGCCGTAAGTCCCGTCTCCTGCTGGCCGCCGCGGCCGTCACCGTCGTTCTCGCTGCCGCCGGTGTCACGACCGCCGTGCTCAGCGACTCCGACGACAAGGAAGCGGGCGGCCGTACCGACGCCGCCCGCGCGGATACCGCGGCCTCCTCCGAGCCCGGTCACACCGACGACGGCTCGAACGCCCCCCGGCCCACACAACAGGGCGACGAGAAGGGC
>NZ_JBHUQX010000573.1:0-4688 GCF_042674225.1 Streptomyces sp. NPDC056948 | reverse complement strand
ACCTGGAGCCGCTCGGCCTCTACTCCCACAAGGTCAAGAAGGCCGACGCCCTGAAGAGCGGTGCGACGGTCGCCATCCCCAACGACACCGTCAACGAGGCCCGCGCCCTCAAGCTCCTCGCCGCGCACGGGCTCATCACCCTCAAGGCGGGCGTCGGCAACGAGGCGACCCCTTCGGACATCACCAAGAACCCGAAGAACCTCAAGTTCAAGGAGCTGGAGGCGGCTCAGACCCCGCGCTCCCTCGACGACGTGGACGCCGCCGTCGTCAACGGCAACTACGCACTCGAGTCCGACCTCAAGCCGGCGAAGGACGCCCTCGTCCTGGAGTCCCCGAAGGACAACCCGTACGGCAACTTCCTCGCCGTGAAGAAGGGCGAGGAGAAGGACCCGCGCGTGAAGAAGCTCGCCAAGCTCCTCACCTCGCCCGAGGTGAAGAAGTTCATTCAGGACAAGTACGACGGCGCCGTCCTGGCCTCCTTCTGAGCCCCCGCCGGGCACCCGCTCAGCACGGGGTCCTCCCTCACCCGGTGGGGGAGGACCCCGTGGTGCGGAGCAGTGCTTTCATGCTGCATGCTGGGCAGTTCAGCAGGCCCTGAAGGTTCACCGAAGGTTACGGAGCGGCGCATGACGAGCACCTTTCCCAACGTCTCCATCAGCACGGAGCGGTTGGTGCTGCGTCCCCTTGACGAAGACGACGTCGCCGCCCTGGCCGCGATGATGAACGACGAACAGGTGGCGGCCTGGACCTCCGTCCCCCAGCCCTTCACGGAGGACGGCGCCCGCACCTGGATCACCGAGTACGCCCCCGCCGAGCGCACCGAGGGGCGGGGCCTCGACCTCGCGGTCACCGAGTTCCTCACTCAGCGCCTGGTCGGCGTCATCCAGCTCGGCAAGACCAACTGGCGCGTACGCTCCACCGAACTCTCGTACATCACCGCCCCCTGGGCCCGAGGCGAGGGCTACGCCTCCGAGGCCGCCCTCGTCACCGCCCGGTGGCTCTTCTCGGACCAGAAGTTCGAACGCATCGAACTGCGCACGGCGGCCGACAACACCGCCTCCCAGCAGGTCGCCCAGAAGATCGGCTGCATCAGCGAGGGCGTGCTGCGCAACGCCTGTATAGCCCGCAGCCGTGCCGAGGACGGCACGTGGACGGACGTACGCACCGACTTCATCGTCTGGAGCCTGCTCCCCGAGGATCTGGAGGGCGTCGGCGGCCGGCTGCCCGGCGGTTTCACGTCCTTCGGCGACTGGAACTGACCGGAACGGCCACGGTGCGCGACAGCACCACCGTCCCCTGCGCCGGCTCCACCGGGTACTCTCACCAAGCCCACCCACGGGCCGCTCGCGACACGAAACGCAGACGGCCTGCGACATCCTCTGGAGACTGACGACGATGGCCGACCGGGTCACGGTGATCGGCTGGGACGGTTCGCCGCTGACCGACGCGGCACGCGCCGCCCTGGGTGCCGCCACGCTCGTGGCGGGAGCCGCCCACCACCTGGCGCTCCCCGAGGTACCCGCCGGCGCCGAGCGCATCCGCCTCGGCAGTGTCGCCCTCGCCGCCCGCCGCATCGCCGGCCACCGCGGCACGGCCGTCGTGCTGGCCGACGGCGACCCCGGCTATTTCGGCGTCGTACGGACACTGCGCGCCCCCGAGTTCGGCCTCGAGGTCGAGGTCGTCCCCGCCGTCTCCTCCGTCGCCGCCGCCTTCGCCCGCGCCGGTATGCCCTGGGACGACGCACAGGTGGTCGTCGCACACCGCCGCACCCTGCGCCGCGCGGTGAACGTATGCCGCGCCCACACCAAGGTGGCCGTCCTCACCTCACCCGGCGCCGGCCCGGCCGAACTCGGCCTGCTCCTCGAAGGAGTCCACCGCTCCTTCGTCATCTGCGAGGAACTCGGCACCGAACGCGAGCGCGTCACGATCGTCACCTCCGACAAGGCCGCCGACCACGCCTGGCGCGACCCCAACCTCGTCATCGTCCTCGGCGGCCCGGCCGGACCAGGTACGGCGGGGGAGGCCGGCGGCTGGATCGCCGGCCGCGACCCCTCCGCCGGGCCCCGCGGCTGGTCCCTGCCCTCCGAGACGTACGGCGCCCCCCTCGGCGAGGGCGAGACCCAGCCGCTGCGCGCCTCCCAACTCGCCCGCCTCGGACCGCGCGTCGGCGACCTCGTGTGGGACATCGGCTGCGGCAGCGGCGCCTTCGCCGTCGAGGCGGCACGCGCCGGCGCCGCCGTCATCGCCGTCGACAGCGACCGGGCCGCCTGCGCCCGCACCGACGCCACCGCCCGCCGCCTCGGCGTCCAGCTCCAGATCGTGCACGGCACCGCCCCGCACATCCTGGAGAACCTCCCCGAACCGGACGTCGTCCGCGTCGGCGGCGGGGGAGCGGCCGTCGTCTCGGCGGTCGCCGACCGCCGCCCGCAGCGCATCGTCACGCACGCCGGCACCCGCGACGCCGCCGAACTCATCGGCCGCGACCTGACGGAGCACGGCTACGGCGTCGAGTGCGCCCTGCTGCAGTCCGTCGAACTGGACACCCGGGCCTGGACGGAGAAGGAACGGAGCGTCGCGTTCCTGCTCAGCGGCGTGCTTCCGCGGCGCAGCGCCTGATCCTGCCGCCGTCCCCGTGATCGGGTTGTCGTACTGCGCGCGGTAGGCTGGCCGATCGTTGCACCGCACGCGGACGCCCGGCACTTCGTCGGTCAATGTCCGGAAAACCCGCCCGTTTTGGGGTGTGTGTGGTACGGCAGAACCAGAGGACGCGCAACGTGGCGCAGTCCACAGCGGAACCGTCGCGGATCAAGCTGTCGCGAGGGCGGTACGGCCGCGACAATGCCAGTGAATGGCTTTGTCGCCTTTTTGGGGCGGGCCGCTCGTGCCGCTGGGGACACACGCTCGTTCTTCACAGCGGGGCGGTCGGTGCGCCGTTCCGGGCGAGCTGGTTGTAGGAGCACTAACCGATGGGCGAGGGGTACGCATGACCGACACCGGCCAGGTCCCGGGCGAGGGACTGCCGGAGAACGCAGGCATGGTGGAGCAGCCGGGCGCCCCCGCGCACGGTTCGTACACCTACCTCTCCGAGCCCGAGACCACCGCCGAGGACGACGACCTGCTGCTGTTGCCGGGCGCCCAGGGCGCCTGGGGCAACGAGGTCGCCCCGCCCATGCCGGAGCCGGTCGCCGAGACCGTGCACGAGCCGGGCCCGCACGAGATCTCCGGCCGCGACAGCGGCTCGGTCGACCTCGGCGGCGTCCGGCTGCCCGACCCTCCGCCGATCCCGCCCATCACCCCGCGCCGCCCGCTGCACCTCGGCCCGCCGGTGCCCGACAGCTCCACCAGCCCGGTCCGCTCCCTCGCCGACCGCGGCCCGGCGGACGCGCCGCTGCGACAGCCCGCGGCGCCGTCGGCAGGACCCGAGTACCTCGACGCCCCGCGCGCCCCGGAGATGTCCTCGCCCCCGGCGGCGCCCTGGGACGCGCAGGTCACCCACCAGGCCCCGGTGGGCGCCGGGGCGGCCCCTGCGGAAACGGTTGTTCCGGAAGCGCAGCCGATGGCTTCGGCCGTCGCGACCAGTGTGGCGCCGGAGGCGGCGGAGCAGGGCTTCCCCGCCGAGCAGCCCGCGCAGGCCGTCCCGGTGCAGAACGTCCCGGTGCAGGACGTCCCGGTGCAGGACGTCCCTGTGCAGGTGGCGGAGGCCGAGGCGGGGGCCGTTTCCGCGCCTGGACCGATTCCGGGGGAGGTGCCGGTCGTGGACGGGTCTGGGCAGGACGGTTCTGGCCAGGGCGCTGAGCCGGGGCTTGCCGATGGTTCTCCCGAGGTTCCCGAACCGGGTGCCGTCGGCGACTTCGCCGATGCGGGCCATCAGGTTCCGGCGGCTGCCGCGGAGCAGGACGTGATCTCCGCTCCTGTCGCTGAGGCCGTACCGGCTGCTGAAGCCGCACCGGCCCCTGAAGCAGTCCCGTTCCCGGAGGCTGCCCCTGCGCCCGAGGCCGGTGCCGTGGAGGCGGCCGGTGTTCCCGAGGCTCCCGAGGCGGTTGCTCCCGAGGCGGTTGCGCAGGAGTCGGCCGAGGCCGTCGGCCCCGAGGCCGCCGCACCCGGTCTGGACGCAATCGCCCCCGAGGCCGTCGCGCAGGAGCCGGATGCCCTCGGCGGCGAGGTCCCCGCGCCGGTTGCCGAGCCGATCGCCCCGCAGGCCGGACCCGCTCCTCAAACAACTGACGCCGAGGCAGCCGCCCCTGCCCCCGAGGCGCCGGCTCCGGTGACCCCGGCCCCGGTCGCCGACGCACCGGAGACAGCAGCCGCACCGGCTCAGCCCCCCGCGGCACCGGTCCCTGCCCAGGTCACCGAGACTTCCGTGCCGGAAGCGCCCGCCGAGGCCCCCGCACAGCCCCAGGCACCGGAGGCAGTCGAGCCCGCCCCCGTGGCCGAGGAGGTCGCCCCCGAGCCCGCCCCCGTGGCCGAGGAAGTCGTTCCCGAGCCCGCCCCCGAGCCGGTGCCCCCCACGCCCGAGAACGGGGACCTCCCCCCGGCCTCCGCCGAGGACGTCACCGTCGTACTCCCCGAGCCGATCGCGGACGAGAAGCAGGACGAGAGGGCGGACGAGGAGCCGGACGAACAGAGCATGCAGCCCGTCCAGGGCCCGCAGCAGTCCCAGCCGCCCGCCGCCCCCGAGCCCGCACAGC
>NZ_JBHUQX010000572.1:0-4692 GCF_042674225.1 Streptomyces sp. NPDC056948 | reverse complement strand
ACCCGGTGGGGATCACACGAGGATCACTCCTCGACGGTCAGCCCCTTGCGCAGTCGTACCAGCGTCCGCGACAGCAGTCGCGACACATGCATCTGCGAGATGCCCAGTTCCTCGCCGATCTCCGACTGCGTCAGACCCGCGACGAAGCGCAGGGAAAGGATCTTCCGGTCGCGCGGCGGAAGTTCGGCGATCAGCGGCTTCAACGACTCGACGTACTCGATGCCTTCGAGTCCGTGGTCCTCGTAGCCGATGCGGTCCGCGAGCGCGCCCTCGGAGTCGTCCTCCTCCGGCTGGGCGTCCAGCGAGGAGGCGGTGTAGGCGTTCGAGGCGGCCATGCCCTCGACGACCTCGTCCTTGGACAGGCCCAGGCGCTCGGCCAGCTCCGTCACCGTCGGGGCGCGGTCCAGCTTCTGCGCCAGCTCGTCACCGGCCTTGGCCAGGTCGAGCCGGAGCTCCTGGAGCCGCCGCGGGACGCGCACGGACCACGAGGTGTCGCGGAAGAAGCGCTTGATCTCGCCGACGATGGTCGGCATCGCGAACGTGGGGAACTCGACACCCCGGGAGAGTTCGAACCGGTCGATCGCCTTGATCAGGCCGATGGTGCCGACCTGGATGATGTCCTCCATCGGCTCGCTGCGGGAGCGGAACCGGGAAGCGGCGAACTTGACCAGCGCGAGGTTCAGTTCGACAAGCGTGTTACGGACGTACGAGTACTCGTGCGTGCCTTCCTCCAGCGCTTCGAGGCGCTCGAAGAGGGTCTTCGACAGAGCTCGTGCGTCGACCGCGCCGACCTGCTCGTACGGGGGGATGTCCGGAAGTCCGGCGAGAAGGTCGTCCTGTGTGACGAGCGTCTCGTCCTGCTCGATGGGATCCAGATGTTCCGGAGGGGGTGTCGACGTCGCTTTCTGGGTACGCGATGCGTCGAGCCGGGGTGACATGATGTCCTCCATCGTTCTCGGCATAAGGCTGCCGGAGCCAATTACGTGCACTGCGGTGTGCGGCGCCTCCAAAGCCGGCCGTGTGTCGGGTACGTGTCCTTACTAGGCCTACCCGCTTTCCCGAGCCCACCGCAAGTGCGTTCTGTGGGCATATGTCCGTTTGTGTGTAGTTGTTCGGGTGTCGGAGCACGTCGGGAAGGCGTAGTGTGCGAGGGCGTCAGCAAGCAGCCTCGACGTCAGGAGAGAGAGACGGCATGGACCGCGGGACGGTCGGCAGCGCACAGTCTGGCCGGCTTCTGGTGGAGGTGCGGGAAGAGGGCTCTAATGCCGTCGTGACCCCGGCGGGTGAGTTGGATCACCACACCGCCGATTTGTTGCGTGAGCCACTCGAGGACTGCCTCGCCAAGGGATTCAAGCGCCTGGTCATCGACTGCGCACGCCTGGAGTTCTGTGACTCCACGGGGCTCAATGTGCTCCTCGGCGCACGGCTGAAGGCGGAGGCCGCCGGTGGCGGCGTGACCCTCGCCGGGATGCAGCCGGTGGTAGCGCGCGTGTTCGAGATCACCGGTGCGGACGCGGTCTTCACCGTCCACGACACGCTCGAGGCGGCCCTGGCCGACGAGTCGAGCTGAGCGGCGGTGCGTCGGCGCGCCGAGCCTCGGCCTTCCCTCTGTGACCGACGTCCTATGCCCGTCACGCCTTTCGTGCCGAATCCGGGGGTGTTCCGTCGGGACGCCAGGGCAGGAGACATCCTGAACCTGTTGGCTGCCGGGGAGGCGGGGGCATCGCGAAACCGATATGCCGCGCACCGCGTGACTGACTGTGTACAGAATCTTTTGAATCGTGAACTGGTGAATCGGTGAGGTGAAGCGCTGATGAGCACCACCCGGCCTTACCCGCCGGGCGACCGCGGGCCGGAGCCCGGCGGCGCTTCCGGGGCGTCCGAGGGTGGCGTGCCGGCGGCCACTGCGTCCGGCGAGGGCGTGGGCACGCCGTCCGGGGCCGCGGCGCCGCCGGGGGGACGGCAGGTGCGCCGGCTGAGCTTCGACGGGGAGAGCGGTGTCGTTCCGCTCGCCCGCGACTTCACCCGCCAGGCGCTGTACGCGTGGGGCTGGCTGCCGGCCGCCTCCGCCGACCAGCGGGCCGCCGCCGAGGATGTGCTGCTCGTCGTCTCCGAGCTGGTCACCAACGCCTGCCTGCACGCCGAGGGGCCGGACCAGTTGTGGATCACCTGCGACAACAAGGTGATCCGCCTCGAGGTCGCCGACCGGGGCACCGGGCAGCCGGCCCCCCGTAATCCGCACCGGGCGGGGCGTCCGGGCGGCCACGGCATGTTCATCGTCCAGCGGCTGTGCCTGGACTGGGGCGTCGTGCGCACGCCGGGAGTCGCCGGCAAGACGGTGTGGGCGGAACTGGGCGCACCTGCCTGACCGGGTCCCCGCGCCCACGGATTCTCCGCCGTACATCCCCTCATACGTCACTCACCTCGCGCCGGATCGCCACAGATCCGGCGCGCACTGTGTCTTCCTTCCTCAAGGCCCCGGGCGTACCTTGACGGCCCGATCTGATACGCCGTCAGGAAACAGGAAGGGGAGTGGCACCGTGTCGTACCGGAATCGAACCGCCGCGCTCGCGTCCGCCGCGGCCCTGGCCGGCTCGGCGGTGCTGATGGCCGCCCCCGTGGCCCGGGCCGAGGTCGTCGACGTCAACTACCAGTGCAAGACGCCGATCGGCGACAAGAGCGCCGTCTCGCCCATCGACATCAAGGGCGTCGAGGACGGCGACGGCTACAAGGTCACCATGTCCTGGCAGAAGGGTGTCTCCTCCAGCCCGGTCGAACTGGGCAAGGGCGCGATGACCCCGAGCGCCACGATCGCCCTGGGCGGCGCCGACGACGGCACCCTGACGGTGACCGGCCCCGCCAACGACGCCGCCATCCCGGCCAACACCCCGATCAAGATCAACGACCTGAGCGGGACGTACCTGCCGAAGAAGAGCGGCGAGGTCACCTTCACGGCCGGCGTGCTCACCATCAAGGCGCTCGGTACGACGACCACGTGCACTCCGACGAACGACCCGGGCCCGTCCCTGACCCTCGACGTCAAGGCCGCGAGCGGCGGCGGCAGCACCGGCTCCGCCCAGGGCGGCGGCTCCGGGTCCGGCTCGGACACCGGCGCCGGGCTTCCGCGGACCGGGCCCGAGGACTCGGCCATAGCCCTCGGCACCCTCGGCGGGACGGTCCTGCTCGCCGGCGCGGCGGGCGCCCTGTGGCTGACACGGCGTCACCAGAGCGCCCGCGCCCGCCACTGAGCATGCCCCGGACGTGTGCAGGAGCCGACGCGGCCCGCCCGCCCGGGCTACCTGCCGAAGCCGAAGCCGACGCCGTCCACCGGCGGCCCGGCCGGCCGCGGCCGTTGGCGCGGGCGCGCGCGTATGCCGCTGTGCGGGGGTCCGCGCGCATGCCCGTGCGACCGCTGGAGCCGACGCTGTACGTCCGCCCCGGACGCCTGGTGGAGCTGACCGCTCGGGCTGTGGATGCCGTGCGCATCCCTGGACGCCCGCTGGAGTCGGCCGCTCGGGCCGCCGATGGTGTGCGCACGCCCGGACGACCGCTGGAGCCGCCGATGTCGTGCGTCGCTCGTCTTCCATCCCTGTCGCTGTCGGTTCTGCTCGTGTTTCTGCTGGTTCTGGCGGGGGCCGGGCCCGTCGGGGCGGTGGAGCGGCCCCGGGTCGAGTTGTCCAAGGCGCAGGCCGGGGCGGGCGGTTCGGTCACCGTCAGTGGCAGTGGCTGGCGGGCGCGTGCCCTGCTGACTCTGCTGGTCTGCGGGCAGGCCGAGCCGGACCGGGGTGTGACCGGCGGCTCCAACTCCTGCGCCAACGCGGACGGCCGGGCCGTCACCACCGACGCCGAAGGACGTTTCCGCCGCGCACTGCCCGTCGTCGAGCCACCGGTACCGTGCCCCTGCGTGGTGCACGTGGCGACGGTGACCGGAGCCGGTGCCGAGGCCGACGCGGCCCTCCAGGTCGCCGGGCACACGGTCGAGCCGCTGCCCGCGGAACCGTCCGGCGGGCGGCTCTCCCTGCTCGCGGACACCCGGCTGCGCGGCACCGGCGGGCTGCTGACCTGGTTCGGCTCCCCGCCCGCCCGGACCCTCGAGGTCACCGTCGGCAACGTCGGCACGTCCCCCGTGAAGGACCCCGTCTTCCAGGTCGGCACCGCGCACGGCGTGTTCGCCCCGCAGTGGCAGGACCAGCGATGGCGCGGCACGATCCGGCCCGGCGGCGAGGCCCGTATCGAACTGCCCGTGGAACTCGCGGCCGGGGCGCACGGCGACTACACGGTGTCCCTGAAGTACGGCGGCAAGGTCCTCGCCGAACACCCCTGGGGCGTCGGCCGCCCCTGGGGCGTGACCCTGTTCTGGGTCCTGGTCCTCCTGGTCGTACCGGCGGCGGTGTTCCGCGCCGGCCTGGCCGTGGTGGACCACCTACGGCCTCGCCACCCCGGCCACGCGGCCCGCCCGGCCCGTCGCAGGGGGCTGCCCGTGCCGCTGCCGCACCCGCCGAGGAAGCGTGCCGGGACGAGCACCGGCGCGAGCACCCCCTCAGCCGCCCCGGCCCTGCCCTGGGTCACCCCCGACGCCGGCTCGGAAGACGAGGAACGGTCCTCCGTGCCGTACGGGAAGGATCCGACGACGAAGGCCTGACGTGCGCGAACGCCCCCGTGCACGCGAAAGGGCCGCCGCACCCCGGGGTG
>NZ_JBHUQX010000571.1:0-4697 GCF_042674225.1 Streptomyces sp. NPDC056948 | reverse complement strand
AGTAGGACGCCGCCGAACAATCATTCAAGAAAACCCCGCATCTTCGGATGCGGGGTTTTCTTGCGTTTAGGGTCGTGGATATGAACTACGACCTCGTTATCTTCGACAACGACGGTGTCCTCGTCGACAGTGAGCCCATCTCCAACCGGCTGCTGGCCGCGTATCTCACCGAGCTCGGGCATCCGACCTCGTACGAGGAGTCCATTCGGGACTACATGGGGTCGGCGATGCACCGGATTCATGAGCTGGTTCTCGAGCGGACGGGACAGCGGTTGCCGGAGAGCTTCGACGACGTCTTTCACGCGCGGGTGTTCGCGGCGTTCGAGCAGGAGCTCGTGGCTGTGGCCGGGGCCCGTGGCGTCCTGGAGAAGCTCGCCGCTGACGGCGTGCCGTACTGCGTGGCCTCGTCCGGGAGCCATGAGCGGATTCGAGTGGGGCATCGGACGACCGGGCTCAGCCAGTGGTTCGACGAGGGGCGGATCTTCAGCTCTCAGGACGTCGGTCGGGGGAAGCCGGCTCCCGATCTGTTCCTGTACGCGGCCGAGCGGATGGGGGTCGCGCCGGAGCGGTGTGTCGTCGTCGAGGACAGCCCGCTGGGGGTGCGGGCGGCGGTCGCGGCCGGGATGGACGTGTACGGGTTCACCGCCATGACACCGGCGGAGAAGCTCGCCGGCGCCACCCGGCTCTTCTCTCACATGGGGGAGCTGGGCGATCTGGTGGTGTGAGTCCGTGGAAGATGAGGCAAATTCATCTTTGGCTGGATCTACCCACGAGTAAGCCGGAGCCCTACGCTCGCCGCCATGACTGATGTGCTGCGGCGCGGCAGGGGCTCTTTGGCGTTCAGCTTCTTGGTGCAGGGGGTCGCCTTCGCTCTGCTCGTGACGCGGATCCCGGCCATCCAGGACCGCTACGGGGTTTCCGACGCGCTGCTGCCCGCCTTTCTGGCCGCCGTGCCGGTCCTCGCCGGGGTCGGGAGCGTCAGCACCGAGCGGCTGGTGAAGCGGGTGCCGCCGAGCCGGCTGCTGCGGTGGTCCCAGCCCGTGGTGCTGCTGGCGCTGCTCGGGGTCGGGGCCGGGGAGCGGATGGTGGAGCTGGGGGTCGCGCTCGCGGCGTTCGGGCTCGCCGTCGGGGTGCTGGACGCGTCGATGAACATGCTCGGGGTGAGCCTGCAGCGGTCGTACGGGCGCAGCATCATGCTCAGTTTTCATGCGGCCTACAGTCTGGGCGGGATCGTCGGGGCCTCGCTGGCGTGGGTGGGGGCGCACTGGGATCTGGCGTTGTGGGTGTCGTATCTGCCGGTCGTGCTGTTGTTGTTGCCCGCTGTGCTGGTGGGGAGCCGGTGGTATGTCGACGGCGGCGACGCGGGTCCGGTGGCGGAGTCCGGGGTGGAGAGGAAGTCGGGCGAGGGGCAGGCCCTCGCGTTCAAGCTGCTGTTGCCGCTGTGTCTGGTGATGACCGTCGCGTACATCGGGGACTCGACGGTCTCCAACTGGAGTGCGAAGTATCTGCAGGACGTGCTGGGGAGCTCGGAGCAGATGGCGACGGTGCCTTACAACGTGTACATGGTCACCACGCTGGTGGGGCGAACGTTGGGGGACTTCGGGGTGCGGCGGTTCGGGGCGGCCGCGGTCGTGCGGGCCGGGGCGCTGGTCGCGGCGGGTGGGTTCGCCGTGGTGGCGGGTGCGCCCGGGGCGTGGGTCGGGATGCTGGGGTTCACGCTGCTGGGGCTGGGGCTGTGTGTGCTGGTGCCGCAGACGTTCGCGGCGGCCGGCAGGTTGTTCCCGGGGGCTTCGGATGCGGCTGTGGCGCGGCTGAATGTCTTCAACTATGTGGGGTTCTTGATCGGTTCGCCGTTGGTGGGCGCGCTCGGGGATCTGTGGAGCTACCGCGGGGCCATGCTCGTGCCGATGGTGTTGGTGCTGGTGACGCTGGTGTACGCCCGGTCGTTCGCCGCTCAACCGGACCGATACGGTGGCGGTCATGAGCGGCCGCACACAGCTGATGTGGGACGAGGCAGTAACGGGCTATGACTTCGGTCCCGGGCATCCGATGGACCCGGTCCGGCTCGCGCTGACCCGGAGACTGGTCGATGCCTTCGGGCTGGACCGTGAGGTGGAGGTGGTCGCCGCGAAGGCGGCCGGGGAGTCGACGTTGCGGCTCGTCCACCGGGAGGACTACATCGAGGCGGTGAAGGCCGCGTCGGCGGAGCCCGGGGCGGCGGACCAGTCGTACGGGCTGGGGACGATGGACGATCCGGCCTTCGCGGGGATGCACGAGGTGTCGTCGCTGATCGCCGGGCAGTCGGTGGGCGCGGCGGAGGCCGTGTGGCGGGGTGAGACGCCGCACGCGGTGAACTTCGCGGGCGGGCTGCATCACGCGATGCCGGGCGGTGCGTCCGGGTTCTGCATCTACAACGACGCGTCGCTGGCGATCGCCAGGCTGCTGGAGCTCGGGGCCGAGCGGGTCGCCTACATCGATGTCGACGTGCATCACGGGGACGGGGTGCAGGCGGCGTTCTGGGACGACCCGCGGGTGCTGACGATCTCGCTGCACGAGCATCCCCGGACGCTGTTCCCGCAGACCGGGTGGCCGGAGGAGACCGGGGCGGACTCCGCGGAGGGCTCGGCGGTGAATGTGGCGCTGCCGGCCGGGACCGGGGACGCCGGGTGGCTGCGGGCGTTCCATTCGGTGGTGCCGGAGCTGATCGCCGATTTCCGGCCGCAGGTGCTGGTGACGCAGCACGGGGCCGACACGCACTTCGAGGATCCGCTGGCGCATCTGGCCGTGTCGCTGGACGCGCAGCGGGCGGTGCAGGTGGCCTGTCACGACCTGGCGCACGAGTACGCCGACGGGCGGTGGGTGGCCCTTGGCGGGGGCGGCTACGCGGTGGTGGACGTCGTACCGAGGTCGTGGACGCATCTGGTCGCCATCGCGGCGCACCGGGAGGTGGAGCCCGAGGCGGTGATCCCCGAGGGATGGCGGCAGGAAGTGTTCGCGCGGACGCGGCAGTTGGCCCCGGCGCGGATGACGGACGGGCGCTGGCCCGTGGAGTGGACCGGCTGGGAGGCGGGGTACGACCCGGCGGATCGGCTGGACCAGGCGGTGCTGGCGGCCCGGCGGGCGGTGTTCCCGCTGCGGGGGCTGCTGCCGGGGTGAGACGCCGCCGGTAGGCCGACCGTGTGGGTGTTCGCCGGTTCTCGGGACAGGTGAGGCCCTGGTCGCGGACGATCTTCTCGTGCTGACCCCCGAAGTCCTTCGTACGCACCTGGTGGGTGCACGCCTCGCCGGTACCGTGGCCACGTCGCGGGAGGAGAGCCTGCGCAGCTACCGGCTCTTCGCTGCCCGGGACCCCCGTGTGCTGCTCGGCATCGACCCTGAAGGGGCTTGGAAGCAGCGGGAATTGATCGAGCTGATGGCGGAGCGGTGCGGGGTTTCGGTCGATTCTCGGCGGACTTCCGGCCAGGACGTGATCGATCCGCTGCGGACCGTGGCCGCGCTGGACGCCTTCGCGGACCGTCTCGCCGAGGTCGCTCAGCGGGGTGCTCCGGTGCTTCTCGGTACCGGGCACCCGCACCGGCTGCTCGGCTTCTACGCCGCTCTGGCAGACGCGCTGTCGGCGGCGGGGTGTGCGGTTCTCACCCCTGCGCAGGGTCGCTGTGTCGACATAACGACCCGGTTCGGCCTACGCACGTACAACCTCGACTACGTACGAGGAGTCGCGCTGGTGCGGGCGCCCGGGGCGGAACGCCCCGGTTGTGAGCCCGGCGCACATACGCACTCCCCTCTCCCGGTTCGTACCGCGCTGGCCGCCGCGGCGGAGGCCGGCGGGCCTCTTCCCGAGCTGGTGATCGGGGACCACGGGTGGGTCTGCGGAGCAGGTCAGCTGGGGTTCGAGGCCATCGGGCCGGCCGATACGGACGATCCCGCCCCGTTCGTCGGGCAGGCGGAGGGGTCCGTGTCCGTCGTCGTTCCACTTGATGACGGCGTGCGATCTGATTACTACCTGCCGCTTACCCGCTACGTACTCAATCGGGCGTGTCTGTCACAGTAGGCCGTTGATGGGTGCACCTCTTCCCCACTCGCATCACAGGCCCCTACATTGGGGAGTGAGCACGCAGCGACGAAGAGTCACCGGAAGGGGAAGCCGGTGGCCGTCGAGTGCGGAAGGTTCAGGTGTGTCATGGCTGCAGCAGGCGAGAGGCCTCTGAACGAGGTTCAGTTCCTTACCGTGGCGGAAGTCGCCTCGGTGATGCGAGTGTCGAAGATGACCGTGTACCGGCTGGTGCACAGCGGTCATCTGCCCGCGATCCGTGTGGGGCGGTCATTCCGCGTCCCGGAGCAAGCGGTTCACGAGTACCTTCGCGAGAGTTACGTGGGGGTGGAAACCGCCTGACGGCTGGGGCGGGGTGATCCCTCACAGGGCACTCGGGATCACCCTGGCCTCCTCGATTACGACCTCAGCGCTCGGGCGGGTAGGCTAGCCCCTCGTAGGTCGTATGGGCCCATGGCGCCCAGCACCGAGTGATGAGAAGTGAGCGAGGGTAGTCGTGGGCTCTGTTATCAAGAAGCGGCGCAAGCGGATGGCCAAGAAGAAGCACCGCAAGCTGCTCAAGCGCACGCGCGTTCAGCGTCGCAACAAGAAGTAAGTTCGCGACCCGGACGCCGCGAGAGCGTCGTTGTGGCCCCCCACCAACTGG
>NZ_JBHUQX010000570.1:0-4709 GCF_042674225.1 Streptomyces sp. NPDC056948 | reverse complement strand
GCCCTTTCTGTGCGTTGGTCCAGAGGTGTTTCCGGTTGACCAGAAGTGGCCATATGTCCTTGATGTCGCTTTAAGTGGTCTTTAGTGTTCGCCGGGAGGGAAACGCTGCGAGGTCCGAGTCCGTGCCACCGTCCGGAAGCGAGGTGTGGAGCGCGTGCACGCGAGGGGCGGCTGCCGACCGGTTTCGGGTCGGAAGGGACGTACCGGAGGGACGCGATGGCTGCGGGCGTTCGCCGTGCTGCCGTTGCTGGCGTCCGTGCTCGCCGCTTGTGGCAGTGACGAGGGCTCCGGCACGCCCACCCTCAACTGGTACAACTTCCCCGACGACTCCGGTGCGCTCCAGAAGGCGGCCGACCGGTGCGGCCAGGCCTCGGGCGGCCGCTACCGGATCAGCTACAACAAGCTCCCGCGCGCCGCGGACGGCCAGCGCCAGCAGATGGTCCGCAGACTCGCCGCCGAGGACGACTCGCTCGACATCCTGGGCCTGGACGTCACCTGGGCGGCGGAGTTCGCCGAGGCACGCTGGATCCGGGAATGGACAGGGACGGCGAAGCGGCAGGCCGTCGAGGGCACCCTGCGCGTACCGCTGCAGACCTCGACCTGGAAGGGCAAGCTGTACGCCGTCCCGTACAACACCAACACCCAGCTCCTGTGGTACCGCAAGGACCTGGTGCCCACCCCGCCCAGGACCTGGGCCGAGATGCTGGACATGGCCGGCGCCCTCGCCCGGCAGGGCAAACCGCACTTCGTGGAGATCCAGGGCGCCCAGTACGAGGGCCTGACCGCGTGGTTCAACTCACTGATCAACAGCGCGGGCGGCTCCATCCTCAACGCGAGCGCGACCGAGCCCTCCCTCGGTCCTCCCGCCGTGCGGGCCGCCGGGATCATGCGTGATCTGGCGAAGTCCCCGGCCGCGGACCCCTCCCTGCCCAACCAGATGGAGGACCAGAACCGTCTCGCCATGGAGTCGGGGGTGGCGGCGTTCGAGATCAACTACCCGTTCGTCTATCCGTCGATGAAGGCGAACAACCCCGAGCTCTTCAAGAACTTCCGCTGGGCGCCGTACCCCCGGGTCGACGCGAACCGCCCGGCACGGCCCACCATCGGCGGCATCGACCTGGCGGTGAGCGCCTACTCGCGTCACCCCGACCTGGCCTTCGAGGCGGCGCTGTGCCTGCGTAACCGGGAGAACCAGCTCACCGCCGCCCTCGAGGGCGGTCTGCCGCCCACGCTGCGCGCCCTGTACAACGAGCCCGCGTTCATGAAGGAGTACCCCTTCTCCAAGGACGTGCTGGCCGCCCTGGAGTCGGCGAGCGTGCGCCCGATCACCCCGGTCTACCAGAACGTGTCGATCGCGGTCTCCCACACGCTGTCTCCGCCGTCCGGGATCAAACCGGAGAGCTCCGTCAACACCATCAGGGAGCAGATCGACGATGCCCTGCGATCCGAGGGTGTGATCCCGTGAGCCAGCACGAAGTGGGGGAGCCGGACCGGGCGGCGCTCTCGGCGGGCGCCAGGCAGGAGCGGCGGCTCGGCTGGCTGCTCTGCGCGCCCGCCGTCGTCGTCATGATCGCCGTGACCGCCTACCCCATCGGGTACGCCGTCTATCTGTCCCTCCAGCGGTACGACCTGCGCTTTCCCGGCCGGGCGGACTTCGTGGGCCTGAGCAACTACGGGGCGGTGCTGTCCTCCCCGTTCTGGTGGGACGCCTTCTGGGTCACGCTTTTCATCACCGCCGTGTCAGTGGCGATCGAGCTGGTCCTCGGAATGGGGCTCGCCCTGGTGATGCACCGCACGATCTTCTGGCGCGGCGTCGTCCGCACCTCGGTCCTCGTTCCGTACGGGATCGTCACCGTGGTCGCGGCCTTCTCCTGGCAGTACGCCTGGACCCCGGACCTCGGATACCTCGCCGGGCTGCTGCCCAGCGGGGAGGCTCCGCTGACCGAGCAGTGGCCCGCCCTCTGGCTGATCATCCTCGCCGAGGTGTGGAAGACGACGCCGTTCATGGCCCTGCTGCTGCTCGCGGGCCTCGCGCTGGTCCCCGAGGAGACCCTGAGGGCGGCCATGGTGGACGGCGCCACCGCCTGGCAGCGCTTCACCAAGATCATGCTGCCGCTGATGAAGCCGGCCATCCTGGTGGCACTGCTCTTCCGCACCCTGGACGCGTTCCGGATCTTCGACAACATCTACATCCTGACCGCGGGCGCCCAGGGGACCGGCTCTCTGTCGATCCTCGGGTACGACAACCTGTTCACCGCGCTGAACCTGGGCATCGGGTCGGCGATCTCGGTCCTGATCTTCATCTGCGTCGGGATCATCGCCTTCACCTTCGTCAAACTGTTCGGCACCGCCGCACCCGGCGCGGAGGTGAAGCGCTGATGGCCGCGGTGGGAAAGACACATGCCGCCCGATGGGGTGTCCTGAACGTGGTGGTGGTGCTGTACGCCCTGTTCCCGGTGTGGTGGATCGCCGCGCTGTCGTTCAAGGACCCCGGCACCCTCACGGACGGCGACTACATCCCCAGGGACTGGACCTGGGAGAACTACCGGGGCATCTTCGAGACCGCCGAGTTCACCCGTGCGCTGATCAACTCGATCGGTATCGCCCTGATCGCCACGGTGATCGCGGTGGCGCTCGGCACCATGGCCGCCTACGCGGTGGCCCGGCTGCGGTTCCCCGGCAAGCGGGTACTCATCGGCATGTCACTGCTGATCGCCATGTTCCCGCCGATCTCCCTGGTGTCACCGCTGTTCAACATCGAGCGGATCATCGGGATCTTCGACACCTGGATCGGGCTGATCATCCCGTACATGACCTTCTCCCTGCCGCTTGCGATCTACACCCTGTCGGCGTTCTTCCGGGAGATCCCCTGGGATCTGGAGAAGGCCGCCAAGGTCGACGGGGCGACGCCCGCGCAGGCCTTTCGGCTGGTCATCGCGCCGCTGGCCGCGCCCGGCGTGTTCACCACGGCCATTCTCGTGTTCATCTTCTGCTGGAACGACTTCCTGTTCGCGATCTCGCTGACGTCCACCGAGTCCGCGCGCACCGTGCCGGCCGCGATCGCGTTCTTCACCGGGAGTTCCCAGTTCCAGCAGCCCACAGGGTCGATCGCCGCCGCCGCTGTGGTCATCACCATCCCGATCATCGTTTTCGTCCTGCTCTTCCAGCGACGGATCGTCGCCGGACTGACCTCCGGGGCAGTCAAGGGCTGAACGGGGAAGGCAAGGAGGCACCACCCATGGCCGAGATCATCCTCGAGGGAGTCACCAAGCGTTTTCCCGACGGGTCCCTCGCCGTGAAGGACGTGGACCTCGACATCGCCGACGGCGAGTTCGTGATCCTGGTCGGTCCGTCCGGATGCGGCAAGTCCACGACCCTGAACATGATCGCCGGACTCGAGGACATCACCGAGGGCACCCTGCGCATCGGAGGCCGAGTCGTCAACGACCTGGCCCCCAAGGAACGTGACGTCGCCATGGTGTTCCAGAGCTACGCCCTGTATCCGCACATGAATGTCCGGGAGAACATGGGCTTCCCGCTGCGCCTGGCCAAGGTGGACAAGGACACCATCGACGCCAAGGTGACGCACGCCGCCCGGATCCTCGACCTCACCGAGCACCTGGACCGCAAGCCCGCCAACCTCTCGGGCGGTCAGCGCCAGCGGGTGGCCATGGGGCGGGCGATCGTCCGTGATCCCAAGGCGTTCCTGATGGACGAACCGCTGTCCAACCTGGACGCCAAACTCCGGGTACAGATGCGCACCCAGATCTCCCGGCTGCAGCGGAGCCTCGGCACGACCACCGTGTACGTCACCCACGACCAGACCGAGGCGATGACGCTGGGCGACCGCGTCGTGGTCATGAGACAGGGCCTGGTCCAGCAGATCGGCACACCCGCCGAGCTGTACGACCTGCCGCGCAACATCTTCGTCGCGGGCTTCATCGGCTCCCCGGCGATGAATTTCCTGAACGCCACCCTGGAGGGCGGCGCCCTGCGCTCGGCCCTGGGCGACCTGGCCCTCGACGACCGTACGAGGCAGGCGCTGGAACGCCAGAACGCGCCCCGCGAGGTCATCGTCGGGCTGCGACCGGAGGCGTTCGAGGACGTGGCCCTGTCACATGACCGGGACCGGACGGGCCCGGTCTTCACCGCCACCGTGGAGGTACTGGAGTCGCTGGGATCCGATGCGTACGTCTACTTCGCCGCGGAGGGCGGGCCCGCGACGACCACCGAACTGGAGGAGCTCGCCAGGGAGTCGGGCCTGCGCGACACCGGCGCCGACACCAGTCACCTCGTGGCCCGCCTGGACGCCGCCACGCGTGCCCGCGAGGGAGAGCCGCTGGAGCTGCGGGTCGACATGGCCAAGGCCCACGTGTTCGACCCGGCGACCGGAGCGAACCTCACGCATCCAGTGCGGGCGGACTGACCAGGAACCGCCCACGCCACCACCGTGACGCAGGCCACCCCTGTACATGCGCATCGAGTGTGTTTGCCGTAGCGACGGCTGGAAAGGCGCTCTGTGATCACCGGATGCGACAATCCGGTGGACAGTGACCAAAAAGCCAGAAAGAGGAGGTTCGATGTCCTCGAAGCGACGTCGCAAGAAGAAGGCCCGCCGCAAGAACGGCGCGAACCACGGCAGCCGTCCGCAGTCCTGAGAAAGTCCTGCGGGCGCGCCGAAGCATTCGGGTGGGTGGCATGTGCCACCC
>NZ_JBHUQX010000569.1:0-4718 GCF_042674225.1 Streptomyces sp. NPDC056948 | reverse complement strand
CTCCCGGCCCGGAGAGCGCGGCCTGCCGTGGGACTCAGGCCGCTGTGATGACGAGCGCGGCGTTGTGGCCGCCGAATCCCAGCGAGGTGCTGACGGCGACGTCCACCGGGGTGGTGCGGGCTTCGCCGCTGACCACGTCCAACTCGATGGCGGGGTCCGGGTTCTTCAGGTTCGCCGTCGGCGGCACCGTGCCGTGCTGCACGGCCAGCACCGTGTACGCCGCCTCGATGGCGCCCGCGGCCGCCAGCGCGTGGCCGGTGACCCCCTTGGTCGACGTGACCAGGGGCGTGTCGCCCAGGACACGGCGCAGCATCCTGCCCTCGACGAGGTCGTTCATCGCGGTGGCGGTGCCGTGCGCGTTGACGTGGCGGACGTCCGAGGGGGCGACACCGGCGTCCGCCAGGGCGGCGCGCAGTGCCCGCTCGATGCCCTCCCCGTCGGGGTGCGGGGCGGTGGCGTGGTGGGCGTCGGAGGAGGATCCGTAACCGCTGACGAGGGCGCGGACCGTCGCGCCCCGGGCGCGGGCGTCCGCCTCCCGTTCCAGGACGAGCACGCCGGCCGCCTCGGCGGCCACGAACCCGTCCCGTTCCGCGTCGAACGGCTTGCCCGCGTGCTCGGGCGCGTCCCCCGACTTGGACAGGGCGCCCATCTTGCACAGCCCGGCCATCACCGTGGGAGTCAGCGCGGACTCGCTGGCACCAGCGAGCACGATGTCGCAGACGCCGGAGCGCAGCAGGTCCCGGGCGGTGCCGATGGCGGTCGCGCCGGACGCGCACGCCGTGGCGGTGACCAGGCTCGGCCCCCGGGCACCGCAGTCGATCGCCACATAGCCGGCGACCATGTTCGGCATGTACTTCGTCACCAGGAGTGGCGAGACCTTGTCGGGACCGCGCTCGCGCAGCGTGTCGTGCTGCTCCGCGAAGGTGGCGGCGCCGCCGAGGGAGTTGCCGAGCACCACCCCGACCCGGGCACCGTCCCAGGTCGTGGAGTCCCATCCGGCGTCGGCGACGGCCATCCGGGAGGCCACGATGGCGAGTTGGACGAAGCGCTCGAGCTGCCAGCCGGCGAAGCCGCCCAGCAGTTCACCGGCGTCGAAACCCGGTACCCGGCAGGAGAAGTCCACCGACAGCTCGCCGAGTGCGGGGTCGCGCGTGGCGCAGGAGCGTCCTGACAGCACCCGCTCCCAGTTCTCGGCCACGCCGAGTCCGGCCGGGGTCACCAGGCCCAGACCGGTGACGGCGATGCCGTTCGTACGACCGTCCGCCATCAGACCGCCGCTCCCTTGGCCGACAGGAGCTGGACCAGGTCGTCCAGGGTGTGCTCCTCGGTGAGTTCACCGTCCGCTATCTCCACGCCGAACTCCTTGTCCAGGACGAGGCCGAGCTCGATCAGGACCAGGGAGTCGAAGGACAGCTTGCCGAGGGTCACCTCGGACGCGATGATCTCGGGCTTGACCTTGAACTGGTCGGAGAGAAGGACCGAGACCCGCTCCGCGATTGCCTGCATGGTGTTGCTCCTTGGGATGCGATGGGTGGGGATGCGATGAGTGGTGAGGGAGGGTGAGGTCGAGAGTGAGGGTGAGCCGGTGTCAGACCGCTGTGACGTCCGGCCACTCGAGCGCCACGGACCCCCAGGTGAGCCCGCCGCCGAACCCGCCGAGCACGACGCGCCGGCCGGGGAGCAGTTCGCCGTCGGCCGACGCGTCGGCCAGGACGAGCGGGATCGAGGCCGCGACGGTGTTGCCGACCCGCTCGATGTTGGCGGGGAACCGTTCGGGCGGCAGGCCGACGCGTTCGGCGACCGCCGCCAGGATGCGCGCGTTGGCCTGGTGGAGGACGACCTTGTCGATGTCCTCGACGGCCCAGCCCGCGGCCTCGGCCGTCGTGGTCACGGAGGCCGCCATGCGGCGCACGGCCTCCCCGAAGACCGGGCGGCCCTCCATGGTGAAGTAGGCGGCCTCCGCCGGGCTCGGCAGGCCGGTGGACCGCTGCCGTGAGCCGCCGGCCGCGACCTGGATGAGGTCGCTCTGGCTGCCGTCACTGCCGAGGTGGAGCCCCTTCAGCGCACCCGGCTCGTCCGCCTCGCCGGCGCGCAGGTACACCGCTCCGGCGCCGTCCCCGAAGATGGCCCGGGTCGTACGGTCGGCCGGGTTGAGGATGGTGGAGAAGGTGTCCGCCCCGATGACCAGCACGGAGCGCGCGAAGCCCGCCTGGATGAAACCGGCCGCCGTCCCCAGGGCGTAGACGAAGCCCGTGCACACGGCGGCGATGTCGAACGCGCCGACACCGCCGAGCCCCAGCCGGTCGGCGACCTCGGGCGCGGTGGCCGGGCAGGGCCGGTCCGGAGTGCTGGTGGCGACCACGACGATGTCGGCCCGCTCCTCGCCCGCGGACTTCAGGGCCCTGCTGCCGGCCTCGACGGCGAGGTCCCCGGTCGACCCGCCCGGTTCGATGACATGCCGCCGGCGGATCCCGGTCCTGCTGCTGATCCACTCGTCCGAGGTGTCGAGCTGCCGGGCGAGGTCGTCGTTGGTGACCACGGTGGGCGGTACCCAGCTTCCCAGGCCGGCGACGACCGCCGCGCGGTCCGGGCCGGTCATCCGGCGTCTCCGGCACTGTGGGACGTCTTCGAGGTGCTGCTGTCAGCCACAGCCGTTGTCGCTGTCGTAGCCGTCACTGCGTTGTTCCTCCTGGCTGGTGTCGTGGTGCACCGATGCGCTCCGGCGCCTCTCGGAGGTCTCACTGTGGCAACGCGTGCTCCGCTTTCCCTCACCACCGGCCCACGCAGGGCACATGTGCCGCTCACGTCGGCCGTGAGCGGCACATGAGTGGTGCGTAAGTACGCGTTGCCAGCATGGAACGCGTCCGGCGGCGACCCTGCCCCGCGGTGCAGGCGGAACGTGCTCCGGACACCGCTTCACACGACCCGGCTCACGACCGCGCACGAGGAGAACTGAGTGCAGCAACGCAGGATAGGAACCAACGGTCCGGTGGTCTCCGCGATCGGTCTCGGCTGCATGGGGATGTCGGAGTTCTACGGCCCGACCGACGAGGCCGAGTCCCTGACGACCCTTCAGGCGGCCCTGGACAGCGGGGTCACGCTGCTCGACACCGCCGACATGTACGGCAAGGGCCACAACGAGCGCCTGGTGGGCCGGGCCATCGCGGGCCGCCGCGACCAGGTGGTCCTCGCGACCAAGTTCGGCATCCGGCGCGACGACAGCGACCCGCGGCAGGGCCGGAACATCGACTCCAGCCCGGAGTACTGCCGGCAGGCCGTCGACGCCTCGCTGCAGCGCCTGGGCGTCGACCACATCGACCTCTACTACCTTCACCGCAAGAGCCCCGACATCCCCGTCGAGGAGACCGTCGGAGCCATGGCGGAGCTGGTGCGGGCCGGCAAGGTCGGGCACCTGGGGCTGTCCGAGGTGACCGCCCAGACCCTGCGCAGGGCGCACGCCGTCCACCCCATCGCGGCTCTGCAGACCGAGTACTCGCTGTGGACCCGCGAGGTGGAGCAGGAAGTCCTGCCGGTGGCCCGGGAGCTGGGCACCTCGCTCGTGGCGTACTCGCCGATCGGTCGGGGTTTCCTGACCGGTGCGATCAGCCGGCCCGAGGACCTGGACCCCACCGACTTCCGGCACTCGCACCCCCGTTTCCAGCAGGAGCACCTGGCGCGCAACATCCGGATGGTCGAGCGGCTCCGCGAGCTCGCCGAGAGCTACGGCTGCAGCCCCGTCCAGCTCGCGCTGGCCTGGCTGCTGGCTCAGGGCGACGACATCGTCCCCATTCCGGGCACACGTCGGATCGGCTACCTGCGCGAGAACGTCGCCGCCGCCGAACTGCGCCTCACCGACGAGCAACTGGCCGCCGTGTCGGCCGCGGTGCCCCACGACGTCGTCTCCGGCGAGCGCTACGACCCCGCGGGCATGGCGACCGTCGGCCACTGACCGGCCCGCCCCTCTCACCCCTCCACCACCAACCCCCGATGTAACGAGGAATCCCATGGCAGACAAGCTCAAGCAGCTCAAGCTGGCCGCCGTCAACATCGACGGCGTCCTGCTGAACGACACGTTCAGCCCCGTCATCCACAACTTCATCGTCAGCCGTGGCGGCGAGTACACCGCCGACGTCGAGCGCAGCATCTTCTCCCAGCCGCAGCTCGTGGGCGGCCAGGGCATGGCGAACGCCGCACGCGTCCCGTGGACCGCGCAGGAGGCGATCGACGTCTACTTCAAGGAGCGGGAGGAGTACACCCGCGAGCACCCGGTCGAGCTGCTCGACGGTGCGATCGACCTGCTGCGCCGGCTGCGCGGACTGGGGCTGAAGACGGTCAGCTACGGCGGCCTCGCCAAGTCGCACTTCGACCACTTCCTGGGCGAGCACACCGACCTCTTCGACGAGCCCGGCTACGTCTGCACCAACGACTTCCGCCCCGGCCTGCGCGAGATCACCACCGAGGTCTTCGGCCTGAAGCACGACGAGGTGCTGTTCATCGACGACGTGGCCCGGGTGGCGGAGGTCGCCAAGGCCCTCGACATCCCCTTCATCGGCCACCCCAGCTCCTTCGAGCACAGCTTCCAGCCGCAGCTCATGCGCGAGAGCGGTGCCCGGCACATCGTCGACTCGCTGCACTCCATCGACGAGGAGCTGCTGCGCACCCTCGACGCCGAGGCCGCCGCGCACTCCGTCTGGCGCGACTGAGCCGACGCGCCGTCC
>NZ_JBHUQX010000568.1:0-4729 GCF_042674225.1 Streptomyces sp. NPDC056948 | reverse complement strand
CCCCCATGGGGTGCCCCCGACCGCGCGTCCGTGCTCAGTTGCGTCCGTGCTCAGTTGCTGGAGACGGTGACCTTCTCGTCGTTCTTGAGCTGGTTCACCAGCGTCTTCACCTTGGTGGTGTCCCACTGGAGGTTGCCGTTCGCGGAGTTGCCCGAGAGCGGCATGTTCATCGACTTGCCCTCGCCGCTGCTGACGCCCTTCATCGCCCAGAACATGGACCCCAGGTCGAACAGGCCCATGTCCTTGTCGACCACGAGGGAGTCAAGGCCCGCGCCCATGGTCGGGTACAGCTTGAACGGGTTGAGGATCGTGCTCGGCGTGGCGACCTGGTTGGCCAGGGCCGACAGGAACTTCTGCTGGTTCTTCGTACGGTCCAGGTCGGAGCCCTTGAGGGCGTAGCGGGTGCGGACGAAGGCGAGGGCCTGCTCGCCGGTCAGCGTCTGCTTGCCCTTCTTGAAGTCCGCGCCGGACTTGGTGTCCTTGATGTCCTGCGGGATGTCCATCTCGACGCCGCCGACCGCGTCCACGATGCTCGCGAAGCCGCCGAAGCCGATCTCCACGTAGTGGTCGATGTGCAGGTCCGTATTGGCCTCGACGGTACGGACCAGCAGCTCCGGGCCGTCCTCCGCGTACGCCGCGTTCAGCTTCGTCTGGCGGCCCGTGCCCGGGTAGACCTTCCCGGAGTCGGAGCCCTTGAAGGACGGGATCGTGACGTTCGAGTCACGCGGCAGGGAGATCAGCGTGGGGCCGTTGCTGCCGGTGTGCAGGATCATCATCGAGTCCGTGCGCTTGCCCTCGGCGGATCCGGTACGCAGTCTCTTCTTCTCCTCGGCCGACATGCCCGCGCGGCTGTCGGAGCCGACGATCAGGTAGTTCGTGCCCTCGCCCGCCTCCGGCCGGTCGATGACCTGCGACAGGTCGACGTCGCGGTTGAGCTTGGAGTCGGCCCAGAAGTACGTGGCGACGCTCGTCACCACCAGCACCGTCACCAGCGTGATGGTCGTCACCTTGATACGGCGGCGCCAGTTCGGCGCGGGACGCGGCTCGTACATGCCGTCGCCCGGGCCGCCCGGGCCTCGGCCACCGGGGGCGCCGTAGACCTGGCCGGTGTTGTAGCCGCTGTCGTAGCTCTCGCCGGGGCCGCCGTAGCCGCCGTCGACGTACGACGGCTGCTGCGGTACCCCGCCGCCGTACGGCGGGGCACCGCCGTAGCCGGCCTGCCCGGGCGACGGCGCCGGGCCACGGCGGACCTGCCGCATGACGCGGGCGCTCTCGGGCTGCGCGCTCGAGCTTCCGTGTCCGTAGCGGTTGCCGCGGTTGTCGTCGGACCGCCCCTCGGGCCAAGTGTTCATGCGCCCCAGTGTGCAGGTCCCTGTAGTGCGCCATACAAGAGTCGTCGGAAAATCAGAGCACGGCTGTGGCGAAGCTGACACAAAACCCCCGCATGTCGCCCCGGCATAGGGTGGGGGCCATGACAGACCAGTCCCCAGCTGCGGATTCCGGCAGTCCGGATATCCCGGGCAAGCCGACTTCGGCGTCCCGCACCACCCTCAGCCACATCATGACCCACAACGACACGAACCTGCTGGGGACCGTGCACGGCGGGGTGATCATGAAGCTGGTCGACGACGCGGCGGGGGCCGTGGCCGGGCGGCACTCCGGCGGGCCGGCGGTCACCGCGTCCATGGACGAGATGGCGTTCCTCGAACCGGTCCGCGTGGGCGACCTGGTCCACGTCAAGGCGCAGGTCAACTGGACCGGCCGGACGTCCATGGAGGTCGGCGTCCGGGTCCTGGCCGAACGCTGGAACGAGTCCGCCCCGGCCACCCAGGTCGGCTCCGCCTACCTCGTCTTCGCCGGGGTCGACGCCGACGGCAAGCCCCGCAGGGTCCCACCGGTCCTCCCGGAAACGGAACGTGACAAACGTCGCTGCCAGGAGGCCCAGATCCGCCGCACCCACCGCCTGGCCCGCCGCCGCGCGATCATGGAGCTGCGGGAGAAGCGGGCGGCGGAGGGGTTCGAGGACTGAGAGGGACGGTCACACCGCTCCTTACGAGCACGCCACCTCGTCCCCCCGCACCACCATGCCGGACTCGCTCTGCCCCGCATCCTCCGCCCGCACCTTGTGCACGCGTTCGAAGTCCGTGCCCGCGATGACCTTCAGGGTCGCGCCCAGGCCCGGGGCCGCGCGCAGCTCGCTGCCCGGCAGGGCTGCCGCGAGGGACTTGGCGGAGCGGTCCCAGCGAGGGTCGTAGACGATGACCGTTCGCTTCACGTCGGGGGTGGCCGCGTTCACCGGGGCCCCGGTCGTACGGAAGCCCGTCGAGACCAGCGCCGCGTCGACCCGGCGGCCGAGACCGGGCGTGGGTGTGCCGTTCTCCACCTGGACGCTGATCTGCTGCGGGGCGACCGGGACCACCCGGGCCTCGCTGCGCGGCCGCCGCACGGACAGCGGCTGGTCCGCGCGCAGGGCGTGGAAGAGCCGCTCCGCCTTCACGGCGTCCCACTTCAGCGTCGAGCCGACGCCCTCCACGGCGTATCCGAGCTGCCCGACCGGGACGGTCGTGAACTCGGAGGAGGAGGGGGAGAAGTTCCGCATGGCCCGGCCCAGGGCCAGCATCTCGTCCGTGCCGAAGCCCTTGTCGGCCCGCACCGAGCCGAGCACCGCCCGTGTCACGTCCCGGAACTTCATCGGGTTCAGCAGGATCCCGGAGGACATGACCCGCTCCACGAGCGCCGCCATGAACTGCTGCTGCCGTTTCATACGGCCCAGATCCGACGCCCCGTCGACATGGCGGGCGCGCACATACTGAAGCGCCTGCCCGCCCTCGAGAGTGTGGCGCCCGGCCGGCAGGTTCAGTCCCGTGTAGCTGTCACTCAGGGGAGCGGCCGTGCAGATCTGCACGCCCCCGACCACGTCCACCGTCTTCATGAAGCTCGTGAAGTCGACCTCCAGATAGTGGTCGATCTTCACCCGGGTCATGTTCTCGACCGTCCGCACGGTCAGCGGCGCCCCGCCCTCGGCGTACGCCGCGTTCAGCTTGATCGGGTGGCCCTCGTGCCGCCTGCCCGTCGTACGGTCGACATGCGCAGGCGTCACGGCGTACGAGTCGCGCGGCAGGCTCACCACGCTCGCCCGCTCCCGGTCCTCCGAGATGTGCACGATCATCATCGTGTCGGTGCAGTGGCAGGGCGCGCCGCCGAGCCGGTACTTCTGCCGCTCGTCCTGGCTGATCTTCTCGCGGCCGTCGGTGCCGACCAGCAGGACGTTCATGCCGTGGCCCGCCTCGGGCCGGTTCTTCATGTCCTTGAAGGCGTCGACCCGGGCGATGTCCGCGTCCAGGCTCGTGACCACCGCGTGCCCGATGCCGGCGGACGCGAGGACCACCACGGACAGCGTGGTGAGCGCCCGCATGCCCCACCGCGGCTTCCCGCGCCGCACGGGCGGCGCGGGCCTGCGCGGGCGCCGCCCGGAGGGCGGCTGCGGGCGGCGCTGCGGGGCGGCGGTGGTCCGGGGGGACCGCGGCGGCGTGGGCAAGAGGACACCTCCGGACGACGGCCGTACGTGGGATCCGTGACACCGTAGGCCGATACGATCTGCAGCCCGCGGTACCGCCCCGGCGGCGCGCACCGGTGTCCCCCGTTCGCGGTAACGTGAGGCCCCTATGAACGCCAATCCCGACGTGCGCCCCCCTGCCGTTTCCGTGATCATGCCCGTCCTCAACGAGGAACGGCATCTGCGGGGAGCAATCCAAGCGATCCTCGCGCAGGAGTACGCCGGCGAGATGGAGGTCGTGATCGCCCTCGGTCCGTCCACGGACCGCACGGACGAGATCGCGGCCGAGCTCGTTGCGGAAGACGCGCGTGTCCACACCGTCCCGAATCCGACCGGCCGTACACCCGCCGCGCTCAACGCGGCGATCAACGCCTCCCGCCACCCGATCGTCGTGCGCGTCGACGGGCACGGCATGCTCTCGCCCGACTACATCGCCACCGCCGTACGGCTCCTGGAGGAGACCGGCGCGCAGAACGTCGGCGGCATCATGCACGCCGAGGGCGAGAACGACTGGGAGCACGCCGTCGCCGCCGCGATGACCTCGAAGATAGGGGTCGGCAACGCCGCCTTCCACACGGGCGGCCAGGCCCAGCAGGCCGACACCGTCTACCTCGGCGTGTTCCGGCGCGAGGCGCTGGAGCAGCAGGGCGGCTACAACGTGGAGTTCATCCGCGCCCAGGACTGGGAGCTGAACTTCCGCATCCGGGAGGCCGGCGGGCTGATCTGGTTCTCGCCCGATCTGCGGGTGTCGTACCGGCCGCGGCCGAGCGTGAAGGCCCTCGCCAAGCAGTACAAGGACTACGGCCGCTGGCGGCATGTCGTCGCCCGCTACCACGAGGGCTCCATCAACCTGCGCTACCTCGCCCCGCCGACCGCCGTGTGCGCGATCGCGGCCGGGATCGTGGTGGGCGCGCTGCTGACCCCGTGGGGCTTCGTGGTGCCCGGCGGCTATCTCGCGGCGATCCTCGCCGGCTCGGTCCCTGCGGGCAAGGGGCTGCCGCTGAAGGCACGGCTCCAGATCCCCGTGGCGCTGGCCACCATGCACATGTCGTGGGGCTGGGGCTTCCTGACCAGCCCGCGGGCGCTGGCCCGCAAGGTGATCGCGAGCCGGCGGCCGGCGGTCCGCGCGGACGCCTCCGCGAGCTGAACCACCGATCACCGGCGTAGCGATAC
>NZ_JBHUQX010000567.1:0-4770 GCF_042674225.1 Streptomyces sp. NPDC056948 | reverse complement strand
GTGGACGGCGACGGCTGGCTCCTCGGCGACGACGGCAGCGGCTTCTGGATCGGCCGCGCGGCGGTCCGGGCTGCGCTGCGGATGGCCGACGGGAGGGGCGCGCCGACCGTGTTGGCGGAGCTGGTGGGACGAGAACTCGGCGTGCCGGGCGACGTGCTGCCCGGCGGAGCGTCCGGTGGTGCGGTGCTAAGACTGTCCCCCGACGTGGTCCAGGGCGTCGCGGAGGGCGCCTCGCGTGAGGCGCGGCACGAGGCGGTGCAGCCCACGAGCGGTTCCCCGGTCGACCGGCGCCCCCTCCCGCCGCACGACGACACGCCCTGGTCCCGCCTCCACCGCGAGGCCTACCGCAGGCACCTGCTGCCCGCCGTCATGGCCGAGCCGCCCATCCGCCTGGCACGGCTCGCGCCGCTGGTCGTCGAGGCGGCCGGGGACGCCGTCGCCCTGGCCGTCCTGGATGAGGCGGCCGACCAACTCGCCGAAGCCATCAGGGCGTTGGACCCACGCCCAGGAGAACGCGTCGTGGCCACCGGAGGTCTGCTCGGGCCCGACGGACCGCTCACCTCGCGCCTGGAGGCCCGTCTCCGAACCCTCGGCCTGACCCTCGACCGGGTCCCCGACGGCCGCCGGGGCGCCGTGGCCCTGGCCCGGCTCGCCCACGAGGGCCGTACGTGACCGCCACCCGGCAGGGCACGCCTCTGTACCGCGACCCCGCCGCCCCGGTCGACGACCGCGTCCGCGATCTGCTCGCGCGGATGACCCCGCGCGAGAAGGCCGGCCAGCTCAACCAGCGGATGTACGGGTGGGACGCCTACCGCCGCACCCCCGACGGCGGCTTCGAGCTCACGGACGCCCTCCGTGCCGAGACCGAGCGCTTCGCCGGACTCGGGGCCCTGTACGGGCTGCTGCGCGCCGACGCCTGGTCGGGTGTCGACCACACCACCGGGTCCGGCGCCGAGGCCGGTGCCGAACTGGCCCACCTCGTCCAGCGGCATGTCGTCGAGCACAGCCGGCTGGGCATCCCGGCCCTGTTCGTCGAGGAGGTGCCGCACGGGCACATGGCCCTCGACGGCACGGTCCTGCCCGTCAACCTGGCCGTCGGCGCCACGTGGGACCCCGGGCTGTACGAGCGGGCCGCCGCCCTCGCCGCCGCCGAACTGCGCGCCCGCGGCGGCCATGTCGCCCTGGTCTCGGCCCTGGACATCGCCCGGGATCCGCGCTGGGGCCGGACCGAGGAGTGCTTCGGCGAGGACCCGTACCTGGCCGCCCGGCTCACCGAGGCGCTCGTACGCGGTATGCAGGGAGAGCGGGAACCGGGCGGGCTCTTCGCCCCGGACAAGGCCCCCGTCGTCCTCAAGCACTTCGCCGGGCAGGGCGCCACCGTCGGCGGCCGCAACTCCGCCGAGTCCGAACTAGGACCGAGGGAACTGCACGAGATCCACCTCCCCGCCGCCCACGCCGGTGTCCGGGCCGGAGCCGCCGCCGTCATGGCCGCCTACAACGAGGTCGACGGGATGCCCTGCTGCGGCAACCGTGCCCTGCTCACCGGACTGCTGCGCCACCGCTGGGGTTTCGACGGACTCGTCATGGCCGACGGACTGGCCGTGGACCGGCTGGCCCGCGTCACCGGCGACAAGGTCTCCGCCGGTGCCCTCGCACTCGACGCCGGGGTCGACCTGAGCCTGTGGGACGAGGGCTTCACACATCTGGAGGAGGCCGTCGAGCGGGGGCTGGTGAGCGAGCAGGCCCTGGATCAGGCGGTCGCCCGGGTGCTACGGCTCAAGTTCCGCCTGGGACTGTTCGAACAGCCCTACAGCGCGGGCCCGTTCCCGGACCCCGCCGCCGGACGCGACCTGAGCACCGCACTCGCCAGGGCCGCCGTCACCCTCCTCCACAACGACCGAGGCACGCTGCCCGTACCGACCGGCTCCCGTATCGCCCTCCTGGGGCCGCACGCCGACACCGTCGCCCACCAACTGGGCGACTACACCGCCCCGCAGCGCCCCGGTACGGGCACCAGCGTCCTCGACGGACTCCGGCGAACCGGCGCCGACGTACGCCACGCCAAGGGCTGTGCCCTCACCGGCGACGACCTCTCCGGCATCCCCGAGGCGATCGCCGAGGCCGCCGCGTCCGATCTGGCCGTGCTCGTGCTGGGCGGCAGCAGCGCCCGTACGCCCGGCACGGAGTTCGACGCCAACGGCGCCGCGCGCACCGTCGAGTCCGAGATGACCTGCGGCGAAGGCGTCGATCTGGCCGGGCTCCGGCTCGGCGCGGCCCAGCACGCCCTGCTCGACGCCGTCACGGCGACCGGCACACCCACCGTCGTCGTCCTCGTCCAGGGTCGCCCGCACGCCGTCCCCGAAGCCGCCGAGCGGGCCGCCGCGCTGCTCTCCGCCTGGTACCCGGGCCCCTGGGGCGGCGAGGCGATCGCGGACGTCCTGCTCGGACGGGCCGAGCCTGTCGGCCGGCTGCCCGTCTCCGTGCCGCGCTCGGCAGGTCAACTGCCCGTCCACTACAACCACAAGGACACCGAGTACGGCGGTTACGCCGACGACAGCGCCGAGCCGCTCCACTCCTTCGGACACGGGCTGTCGTACACGAGCTTCGCCTACGGACCGCCACGGCTGTCGGGGCGGACCGTCGAGGTCGACGTCACCAACACCGGGGAACGGCACGGGCGTACCGTCGCGCAGCTCTACCTGCGCCGCCTCGTCACGCCGGTCTGGCCGCGCTCGCTGGAACTCCGGGGTTTCCGGGCCGTCGAGCTGGAGCCCGGGGAGTGCCGTACGGTCGCATTCAGCCTGGGGCCGGACCAACTCGCCCAGGTGGGCGCCGATTTGGAGTCCGCGGTCCTGCCCGGCACGGTCGAGATCCGCGTCGCGGAGTCGGCGCGCCGGGCCCTGACCGCCGTACCGGTCGAGCTCCGGGTCGATCAGAGCTTCACGGCACCGGACGAGACGCCCTTGTAGAACCACCGCTGGGTGATGACGAACAGCACCAGCACCGGGATCACGGAGATCACCGAGCCGGCCATCACCATCCGCTGGTCGTAGCCGAACGACGAGCTCTGGAGCCGGGCGAGACCGAGCGTCAGTGTGAAGTGCTCCTCCGAGCGCAGCACGATCAGGGGCCACAGGAAGTCGTCCCAGGCGCTGATGAAGGTGTTGATGGT
This sequence comes from Streptomyces sp. NPDC056948, assembly GCF_042674225.1. NCBI lineage: Bacteria > Bacillati > Actinomycetota > Actinomycetes > Kitasatosporales > Streptomycetaceae > Streptomyces > Streptomyces sp. NPDC056948. The sequence goes on along the minus strand of NZ_JBHUQX010000567.1, from coordinate 1,598 downwards.
GACGACGAGGATCGCGCCGTAGGCGGAGGGCAGATACAGGTACCGGAAGCGTTTCCACTCGCCCGCCCCGTCCAGCATCGCCGCGTCCTCGATCTCGCGCGGTACGGCGAGGAACGCGGCTCGCATGATGAGGACGTTGATCGCGGCGACGAAGCCGGGCAGCCAGACGCCGGCCAGATGGTCGACCAGGCCCATGTCCCGGATGCTGAGGAACAGCGACACCATGATCGACTCGAAGGGGAACATCATGGACGCCATCAGCACCACCCAGACCAGCTTGCGGCCCTTCCAGCCCGGCTTGGACAGCATGTAGCCGGCCAGGGTGGAGAAGACGAGCTGGCTCGTGACGGACAGCGCGACGATCACCAGGCTGTTCCCGATGTACGTCCACACCGGGACCTGGTCGAAGATCTCGCGGTAGGCCCGCAGGGTCGGGTGGTGGGGGATCAGCGAGGCACCGGCGCCGAAGACGTCCTCGCCCGCGCCCTTGAGGGACGACAGCAACTGCCACAGCAGCGGGCCGACGGTGATGAAGAGGACGAACACCAGCAGCAGATAGCGGAAGACGAGTTCGCGCGGGCGGCCGTAGTCCCGCCAGCGGGGCATCAGACGTCGGCGCTTGTCGACGGCGGTCGTCATGCCTCGTCCTCCTTCGTCAGGCGCTGGGCGAGCAGCGTGAGGCCCAGGGTCAGGGCGAACAGGGCGACGCTGACGGCGGCGCCGTAGCCGGCGTTGCCGGTGAGCGGGTCGAGGCCGACGTCGCGGATGTAGAAGGGCAGCGTGCGGTCGGCGCCGCCGGGGCCGCCGGTGGAACCGCCCAGCATGTAGATCTCGGTGAAGACCCGCAGCGAGCCGATGCCGGTCAGGGTGCCGACGAGCATCATCGACTGGCGCACGCCGGGCACGGTGACGTGCCAGAAGCGGCGCACGGGACCCGCGCCGTCCACGGCCGCCGCCTCGTGCAGTTCCTTGGGGACGTTCCCGAGGGCGGCCAGGTAGAAGATCATGTACCAGCCGAGGCCCTTCCAGAGCGTCAGGCCCATCGCCGACAGCAGGATCAGCCACGAGTCCGACAGGAACGGGACGGCCTCCCGGATGATGTGGGCCTTCTGCAGCCAGGTGTTGACCAGCCCCTGGTCGCTCAGCAGCCACTGCCAGCTCAGGCCCACGACCACGCTGGAGGCGAGCACCGGCGTGTAGAAGGCGGAGCGGAAGAAGCCGATGCCCGGCAGGTTCTTCTCCACGAGGATCGCGAGCAGCAGCGGCAGCAGCACCATCAGCGGGACGACGAACAGCGCGTACAGCAGGCTGTTGCGGGTGGCCAGCCAGAAGTCCGGATCGCCCAGCATCCGGCGGTAGTTGTCCAGCCCGACGAGGTTGTACGCACCGCCGAGCGGCTTGGCGTCGGTGAAGGAGACGACGACCGTGTTGAGGAACGGGAACACCCCGAACACGGTCGCGGCGATGATCGCCGGGGTCATCCACAGCCAGGGCAGCCACCAGCGGCGGTGGAGCGCCGCGCCCCCCGCGTCGGCGCTCGGGCCGGGCGTCACGAAGCGGAGGGCGCGGCGCAGGGGCCCCGGCGGCCGGGAGGAGGG